>CALIHL010000164.1 GCA_938022935.1 uncultured Saprospiraceae bacterium | reverse complement strand
CCTGCTGGGCCTTGTGCACCAGTAGCGCCTGTCGCACCTGTATCTCCTTTCTCACCTGTCGCGCCAGTTGCACCTGCTGGGCCCGCTGGACCTTGTGCGCCTGCCGCACCCGTAGCACCAACTGCTCCTGTAGCTCCTGTTGCACCTGCCGGACCTGCTGGTCCTGTAGCACCCGTTGCTCCGGTATCTCCTTTCTCACCTGTCGCGCCAGTTGCACCTGCTGGGCCCGCTGGTCCTTGTGCGCCTGCCGCACCCGTAGCACCAACTGCTCCTGTTGCTCCTGTTGCACCTGCCGGACCTGCTGGGCCTTGTGCACCTGTGGCACCTGTAGCTCCCGCTGGGCCTGTAGCTCCTGTTGCTCCTGTAGCACCCGTCGCACCTGTTGGTCCTTGACAAACATTGCCATTAAATAGACCATCTCCATTTGTATCCTCACTCGCGTCATTGACGCCGTCTCCATTTATATCCCAACAGCTAATTCCGTTTGATCCTGATGGACCACTCGCTCCTGTTGCTCCTGTTGCTCCGGCTGGGCCCGCTGGACCTTGTGCGCCTGTAGCACCCGCTGGGCCAGGTGTGCCTTGCTCACCTTGTGCCCCGGTAGCGCCTGTTGAACCGGTTGCTCCCGCTGGGCCTGCTGGGCCTTGTGCACCAGTAGCGCCTGTCGCACCTGTATCTCCTTTCTCACCTGTCGCGCCAGTTGCACCTGCTGGGCCCGCTGGACCTTGTGCACCTGCTGCACCCGTTGCTCCAACAGCGCCTGTGGCTCCTGTTGCCCCAACTGCTCCTGTAGCGCCGGTATCTCCTTTCTCACCTTGTGCACCTGTGGCACCTGTCGCTCCTGCTGGTCCCGCTGGACCTTGTGCACCTGTAGCACCCGTCGCTCCAACAGCGCCTGTGGCTCCTGTTGCCCCAACTGCTCCTGTAGCGCCGGTTGCACCCGCTGGGCCAGATGGACCCTGTGGGCCTGATGAACCTTGTGGACCTTGTGCTCCTTGAGGGCCTGTCTCACCTTGAGGGCCCGCTGGGCCTTGAGGGCCTGTTTCTCCTTGTTGGCCAGCTGGGCCTTGAGGGCCTGCTGAACCTGTTGGTCCCGCTGGACCTGCTGAACCTTGTGGACCTGTTTCTCCCTGTGGACCCGCTGCGCCTTGTGGGCCTGCTGAACCTGATGGACCTGCTGGACCTTGTGGGCCTTGAGGGCCTGCTGCTCCTTGTGCTCCATTAGAACCAGATGGTCCTGAAGGGCCTGCTGGACCAGTCGCGCCTGTATCTCCTTGTGGCCCTTCTGGACCTTGTGGACCTGCACCACCTGAAGGGCCTTGAGGACCGGCTGGACCTTGAGGGCCAACTGGACCCTGTGGTCCTGCTGAACCGGCTGGACCTGTATTACCTTGCTGACCAGCAGAACCGGCTGGACCAGTTTCTCCTTGTGGACCTGCTGGACCATTTGGTCCTTGAGGACCTACAGGACCTTGTGGTCCTGCTGAACCGGCTGGGCCGGTTTCTCCTTGTGGACCTTGTGGGCCTTGACCACCAGTTGCTCCTTGTGGACCTGCTGGTCCAACTGGGCCTTGCGGACCTGCTGGTCCTCCTGCTGGACCTGCTGGTCCTATTAAGTTACCTGTTGTAAAATTTGTGCCGTCACTAAAAGTAAAAGTATATGTACCGTTACCATTATTGACTGTGGAGGTTATACCCCTACCTGTTGCACCCGTAGCGCCAGTAGGTCCGACTGAACCACCTGAACCTAAACATGCCCATTCTGGAAATGTAGGTATACCTACATTAACTTGAAGACATGAATCTGTTATATTAAATATAACAGCACCTGTAAGTGGCGTTGGAATGCCATCCCTTTCAAGAGACGTCATACGCGGAGGGACGAAAGCCTTATCAGTACTTTCAAGTTCCAATATCGCACCATCGTCAATGGTGGTTGGATCTCCTCCCAATTTGATCTGGGCTTGTGATGTGGTAAAACACAAAAGCAGAAAGCTACTCAGCGCGATTAGCTTCAAGCATCTGTGATTTAAGTAATGCTCTAAACACAATTTCATCTTAGGTTAAGTTTTAACATTTAAAATAAATTAAAGCGTTGAGTCCAGTTGTACTCCTTGCCTAACTAAATAAGGTTCATTATCAGTGTGGTGCGATCACCGTCATCCATCAACTTGGAGCTGAGCATGACATAGTCTTCTTGCCAAGGCGAAATATAGGAATATTACATATACAAACATTAACAATGCTTTTCAAAATGTAAGTCACTATTCAATTTAACAGGGAAATACCATATTATAGTAGTAATAGATATGATGAATAATTATAATAAGATAAGGTATAATGAGCTGCTATAAAACAGGCCTTCGGCATCTAAATAGACTGGCTTTATCCTCAGATATTAAAAATGTACTTTTTTAATCAAACATTTTCAGTAATAGTATTTCAATGAAAAAAATTTACATTGATTATATTTAACTGAAACTAATCTAAATATTATTGTTAATACATCCGATGAGTCTTTAATATTAAGTTGGCATGCGTGACTATTTTACAGATCACTATAATTCTATTATATTATGATTTTATTAATACAAAATATAACATTAAAATTTAGATAAAACACCAAATCGCTGCAATCACGGCTGACTCCAAAGCTATCAAATGAAAGTGGTCAGGTTTTATTAATTATCAATCGGATATTTTAGCCTTTCTTTGCTATTTGAAGGGCATTAAATCACTTCGAAATTTTAATCAAAGCGAGTATTCTGATGGGCAAAATTATCGCCATTGCAAACCAAAAAGGGGGCGTAGGAAAAACAACTACGGCAATCAATCTGTCTGCCGCACTTGCGCTTCTTGACAAAAAAGTACTGTTGATCGATGCAGATCCTCAAGCCAATGCAACATCTGGGCTGGGTATCAATGAAGATGATCTTGACTCCGGACTTTATGATTGCCTAATAGAACCGAGCAAAATAAGAACGAGCATCATCTCAACCGATGTACCCAACTTAGACTTACTCCCATCAACTATAGATCTGGTCGGGGCCGAAATAGAGCTTGTCAATAAAGAAAAGAGAGAGAATGTACTAAAGAAAGCGCTCAAAAAGGTAAGAGATGACTACGATTACATATTCATAGATTGTCTCCCATCTTTAGGACTCATCACGATCAATGCCTTGACGGCAGCGCACTCTGTTATCATACCTATCCAATGTGAAATATTTGCTTTAGCGGGATTAGGAAAACTAAAAAGCACTTTATCAGCTATAAAAGAACAGTACAATGAAAAATTGTCGATCGAAGGAATACTTCTAACCATGTATGACAAAAGGCTACGCATGGCAAACATGGTCGCAGAAGAGCTAAAAGAAATGGTCTCAGACTATGTCTTCAAAACGATCATCCACAGAAACTCTAAAGTGGGTGAATCTCCAAGTGTCGGAAAGCCAGTTATCATGTATGATGCTACCAGTACCGGCGCTGTCAACTTTCTAAACCTTGCCACCGAGTTTTTAAAAATCAACGACGACTTAAGTCAGTAAATCACTTTACCAATGAGCAAATCAAATAAAAAAGAAGTAGGTAAAGGAATCAGAGCTTTGCTATCAAACATAGATAAAAAAGAAAAATCACAGCGTTCTTACCCTACAGCAGGAGATAACAAAGAAAGCAGAGAGCTACCTCTAAAACAAATCGAGGCTAATCCATTTCAACCAAGAAGGGAGTTTAACGAAGAGCAACTCGAAGAACTAGTCATGTCTATCTCTACTCATGGTATTATACAGCCAATAGCCGTTAGAAAACTAAGCAGTAAAACTTATCAGATCATATCAGGCGAAAGAAGGTGGCGAGCCGCCAAGCAATTGAAATTAGAAAAGGTGCCTGTACATATTATAGAGGCAGATGATCAGACGATGCTCGAGATGGCACTGCTTGAAAACATACAAAGAGCTGATCTTAATCCTATCGAAATATCTATAAGCTATCAAAGACTTATAGATGAATGCTCGCTAACACATGAGGAGTTATCATCGAGACTTGGAAAGAAGAGAAGTAGTATAACAAACTACCTCCGACTACTCAAGCTATCACCATCTGTACAAAATGCGCTAAAGAATAATCAAATATCACTTGGACATGCAAAAGTATTGGGTGGTGTGGATCGCATAGAAATGCAAACAATATTTCTTGGAAAAATTATAACGGACGACTTGTCTGTGAGGGCAACCGAAGGACTTATAAAATCAGCTTCAACCAAGTCTGGATCATCGGTTCAGGCAAGTCCCAAAGATGCCAACTTAGAAAGTCTAAAAAACAAGCTTTCAGAATATCTCGGGTCACGAGCACAAATCAGTCGCAATAATAAAGGAATAGGAACTATCAAAATTCCATTTTCATCTGATGATGAACTCAATGATATTGTAGAGGCTATCATGGATAACTAAAAATCATGCGGCTCAAAAAAATGCTTTTCATATTGTCTTTAACTGCCAGCTATAATATGTCTTATGCACAAGCTGAGGCACAGGATAGCACCCAGGTAACTTCAGAGGAAAAGTCAAATTCGTTTACGTCTATATTTTATGGAGAACCAGGCAAAGCAGCCTTGTTTGCACTTGTCATCCCTAGTGGAGGTCAAGCCTACAATAAGAAGTACTGGAAGATTCCAATTGCACTGGCCATAGAATATTATGCCTTTAAAAATCTAAGTCAGTCCATAAAGGAAGTCAGAAAAATGAGTGATTGTCGAAGATCTTATATCGACGAGGATACATCACTTTCTGATCGTTGTATCAGAACAGATGAAATGATGACTGTGATTAGCGAAGATGAAGTCTTTGAAGAATGGAATGCGGCTCGAGGTAAAAAAGAAACGGCTTGGATGATCATGGGTGGAGCTCATCTCCTTACGATTGTTGAAGCATTTGTCGACAGACATCTTATCAACTTTGACACTGACGAAGATATCAGTTATCACAATATGCCTTCCTATGATTACAATCGTTCTGCAAATGTAGTGGCTCCCTCAATTGACATAATCACTATCAGAATCCCACTTAATAAATCAAGGACTAGTCGGTAAGTACACCTTTGGTAAACCCAACTACATAAGAGTTAGGGAAGGATGTTTTGAATCTCCTACGAAGCCTTTCTTCAGCTTCTTTTTTAGTTGCATATGACTCGATCATGTATAATTTGTTGCCATCAGCGGTTGTATATACATCCAAGTCTTTAAATCTCATATATAGTGGATGTTCTTGTGTTAATGCAAATCTGCTAAATAGAATCACAATTTTATACCCCGTGTATGTATCGCTATATCTTGATGGGGCCGTCTCGACAGGTACAGCCTGATTAGCGATCCAACTTTCTAAACCTGCTTGAGAGGAAGTAGTTTCTTCAACAACTGGTTCTGGTTTTGAAGCCACTGTGGCTTCTGCAACTTGAGCACTTTTCTGTCTTTCTAACCTTCCGCTTTCCGCTCTCTCTTTCTTAATCCTTTCGCTTTCAATCTTCTTTCTTTCAATAGCCTTGTCCTCGGCTTTCTTTTTTTCCAATTCTAATCTCTGCTTTGCCGCATATGCTTCTTCTTGCGCTTTCTTTTCTAATTCTTCTTTGCGTTGTTGCATTTTTATTTCTTCAGCCTTAGCCGCTTCTTTTTGCAATCTTTTTTGCTCTTCTTTCGCCTCTTCTATCTTTCTAATTTCGCTTTGATCATCCAAATTTTTAGCTGCGATAGCATCTTCAACATTTCCATCTTCTGGCACTCTTACTTGTCCTTCCGCATCCAGTTCATTTAGAATCTCATCCATAAGCTCCTCCGTCTTCATCTGACGCAGTGTTCTAAATCCGAGCTCACTTGTAACTTTTAGAATCTTTAATTCTGTTCTTCTATTGGCCGCATATTCTACTTCTGTACAAGACACACCATCTCTGCACTTGTTAGTTGGGCTGTCTTCGCCATACCCTCTTGCTATAAGGCGATCAGGATCGATCCCCCTGCGTTTGACCAAGTAAGATACTGCTGCCTTTGCTCTTTTCTCAGAAAGTGATTTATTGTATGCTGACTTTCCTCTGTTGTCCGTATGCGAACCCAACTCAATAGAAATATCTGGATTGTCTTTTATAAATCTTGCTACTCGATCTAAAGCCACCTTAGCTTCATTTGTTATAGCAGACTTGTTGGTCTCATAATAGATATCTTTTAGCCCTATGACCTTCCCTTCAAAATATCTATCCATTTCGACATTGGCAAGGAGCACGCCCATCGAGTTAGCTTCAGAAAGATTGTCAGTTACTCCAGGCGTCACTTCTCCAACGCCTTCAAAGCACAATATGCAACCTTTAACATCAACGTATGCCTCCATTCTCTTAGAGAGGAATCCTTCTTTACGGACCAGTATGGTGTAGTGGTTACCTTTTATAAAATCAACTTGAAAGTCAGGTCGTTGTAAGTCCGGAATAACAAGCTCTTCTCTTTTCTTCGTGTTATTATACACCTCGATCAATGCTCCGTGCAGTGCCTCTCTATAAGCATCTGGGTCAGGATCTTTCTCAGCTAAAGTAATATCAAAAATGTATCCTGGCTTTCTCTTGATCTCATGCTTTAAAAACATCTTATCCGCTTGACCCGCAGGTATATCTATCTGTTCTGTATAATCAAAAAAGGGAGGCTTCTCAACGCGCAAGAGCAACTGACCTTCTTGAGCTATTGAAAACTTATATACACCTGAATGGTCTGAGGTAGTCTGACCGTAAAACTCGGTCTGATTGAGATTAGATATAGTGATTGTAGCAGCGTTGATAAATCCTCTATTGCCTGTCTCATAGACATATCCTTCGATATCGAATTGGCTAAAAGAGCAAATCGCTTGTAACAGGATGGCAAAAGTAAAAACGTACTTCATAGGACTAATCTGTTATATGACGGCAAAGGATCAAAAAGTCACATATTATATAAAAAGCTAATATAAACAGTGCAGTCATTTTATAGTCCTTATTACCTTAAAATCGTTGATATTTGGCCATTGATAAGCGTATATGGTGGATAAGAAGGATTTGAGAATTGTTTTTTTAGGTACTCCAGAATTTGCTGTAGCGTCTCTACAAGCCCTGATAGAAGACGGATATAACGTGGTTGGTGTTATCACGGCACCTGATCGTAAAGGCGGTAGAGGGATGAAGCAAATCATCACCTCAGCGGTTAAAAAGTATGCGCTTAGCAAAGAGATCAAGGTCATGCAACCTACTAACCTCAAAAACGATGCTTGGCAGCAGGAGCTAAGAAGCTTAAAAGCAGATGTACAAGTCGTTGTAGCCTTTAGAATGCTCCCAGTAGCAGTATGGGATATGCCCGAACATGGCACTTATAATCTTCATGGTTCATTGCTCCCAAAATATCGAGGCGCTGCTCCTATTAACTGGGCCATCATGAGAGGTGAAGAATATACGGGTGTAACAACATTCAAATTAAAACATGAGATAGATACTGGAAGTATCGCCTACCAAGAGAAGATAGCAATTGCCAAAGATGCATATCTCAATGATGTCCATGATCTAATGACGGCTGTTGGCGCAAAGCTAGTCATCAAAACAATGGATGCTTTGTGCCGAGGTAAGATCGACTTAATAGAGCAAGATCCAACAGGCATCACTAAAGC
Source organism: uncultured Saprospiraceae bacterium (assembly GCA_938022935.1). Classification (GTDB taxonomy): domain Bacteria; phylum Bacteroidota; class Bacteroidia; order Chitinophagales; family Saprospiraceae; genus JAJRXG01. The sequence goes on along the minus strand of CALIHL010000164.1, from coordinate 13,253 downwards.
TCCAAAGATATTTCATAAAGACTGCGTACTTGACTGGCGGAACAATGCGGAAGACCTGTATAACAAAATAAGAGGTCTCAGCCCATATCCAGTAGCATGGACCAAGCTTGGAGAAAAGAAGTTAAAGGTGTACAAATGTAGATACACCTATCATCATCATCAATACACACCTGGCTCTTATCAATCAGATGGCAAGTCATACGTAACAGTCGCTTGCAAGGATGGGCTCATCTTCTTAGATGAGCTACAACTCGAAGGTAAAAAGAGAATGCTTGTGAAGGACTTCTTGAACGGTGTAAATCTTAAAGAGAATAAGCTACAACTTCCAATAGAAATTGGACAACATTGGTGATATCCAAAGTCTCTGCTGACGTAGCGCTGCTAAACATGCTGCTTGAAGCTACTGATGAGCTATCTGGCGAAAAGAATGATGTCATATACAACAGCAGTGATGCGAAAACTAAAAAAACTGCTGAAAAGGAGCGTTTTGATTTAGCCTTAGGTTTCATGCAAATAAAGGTTTCAGTTGTGAGTCAGACAGCTCAGTTAGGCACATCTATAGTTAATACGCACAAACGCATCAAAAAGTTACAGATAAGTTAAAATTAATATCAGAAAGTCTCAGAAATGGGCTGTGGCAAGCTATCGATGAGCTTTTTTGTATAGTCATGCTCAGGTTGCATCATTATTTTAGTAGCACTTCCCCTCTCAACTATCTTACCATCCTTCATCACGATGACCTGATCACAGAGATAATGTACAACAGACAAGTCATGACTGATAAAAAGAATGGTTAGATGCAACTCACCTCTTAGCTGATCTAAAAGATTGAGAATCTGAGCTTGTACAGAGACATCAAGTGCCGATACGCTCTCATCACAGATCAAAAGATCTGGTCTTACGGATAGCGCTCTTGCTATGCATACTCTTTGTCTTTGACCACCAGAAAGTTGGTGCGGATATCTATCCGCATAAGAATCGTCTAAACCAACTTGGTTAAGGAGCTTTCTTAGCTCGTTGTCTAATTGGTCTTTAGATACAATACCATGGTATCTTAAAGGCTCTTTGATCGCGGCCCCAATGGTCATCTTAGGATTGAGTGAACTGTAGGGATCCTGAAAGACCAGCTGTATACTTGTTCTTAGTTTTCGATCCTGAGTTAACACCCTCTTGTTCAGCATGTTACCTTTGTAAAACATCTGCCCGCTGGTAGGCTCTATAAGACCTGCAAGACAGTTAGCAACTGTTGATTTTCCCGATCCTGACTCTCCGACGATGCCTAATATTTCGCTCCGACGGATATCAAAAGACAAATCATCTACGGCCTTAACGTATGTCTTAGGGCCAAACAGTGAGGCTCTCTTATTGGGAAAATGTACGTTTAGTTGATCAACTGATATCACCACGTCTTCTAAATCAGTAGAGACCTTCTTGCGCATCTCAGCAACATAAGTGTCCTTCATGATCTTATCCACCGTTGGAAGCAATTTGCCACGATTATCCTTAGTTGGCTTACAAGACAGAAGCGCCTTCGTGTAAGGGTGGCTAGGTGCTGCAAACGTATCAGGAAGATCTCCTGACTCGACTACTTTCCCTTGATACATAACCACTACGCTGTCGCAAATATCTGCCACGACATCAAGATCATGACTTATGAAAATCAATGCGATATCCTGGCTCTGAACCATCTCCTTCAACAGGTCTATGATCTGGCTCTGAACAGTAACATCAAGCGCAGTTGTCGGCTCATCGCAAATGATGATATCTGGATCTGAGGCTAAAGCCATCGCGATATTAACTCTTTGAAGCTGTCCTCCACTTAACTGATGAGGATATGAATCGTAGATCCTCTCTACATCCGGCAAAGAAACTTGCTTGAATAGATCGATAATTTTGGCCTTGCGTCCAGATTTATCACCCAAGTCATGTACCTCAAGCACTTCTTTTACCTGATCTCCGCACTTTCGAACGGGGTTGAGCGTGCTCATAGGTTCTTGAGAAACGATGCTGATCTTGCGCCCTCTGATCTTATAAAGTGCCGACTCTTCGACAGCCAAAAGATCTTGGGTCTTCTGCCCGCCATGATATAATATCGAACCTTGACTGTGATTATTAGGATTGGTATTAAGCAGATTGAGGATAGAAAGACTAGTGACCGACTTACCTGATCCAGACTCCCCTACTATACCCAGTCGCTGCTTTCTCTTTAAGTCAAAAGAAACACCATCAACAGCAACAGTCGTCTCGCCTCTGTTCTTAAAGGTAACACTCAGCTCTGAGATCTCAAGTAGTACATCACTATCCATTGTTGACATAATCACAAGATAGATATAGTTAAGAAAAGATTTAGTTTGATAATAATAGCCCACTTTTTGCCCTTAGTGCAAGAATCGGGAAAACCCTTATGTCAATTGATTTAACAATTCGTCTTAGATATAAACCAATTAATACTGATCTATCAGCGTTAATGGGTTGATATACGATAACACTAAAGATAGAGGCATGAAGAAGTGGGGCATAAGAATACTTGGATTGATCATCATACTGCTGATCAGTGCTGTCGCTTATATAGAACTGAACAAGGAGGAGCTCGTCCAAGCTGCTGTAGATGAGGCTAACAATGTAATCGAAGGGACGATCCTATACGATGATGCCGATGTCTCTCTGTTCAAGTCATTTCCTAATCTACGGATCACACTTGAAAACATGAGTATCGCTTCTGAAGCAGGGGAAGAAAGTAGTGACTTACTAAATGTAGGTTCATTCTCTCTTGATGTGGATATCATGAGCGGGCTTAAAAAAAGCGAGCCTATAAAAGTCAATGGCATCTTTATCAACGGAGCGATTATCAACCTCATTGCCTTCAAAGATGGATCTAATAACTATTCTCTACTTCCCGAAAGTAATAAAGAAAGCTCTGGTGCGGTAGACTTTGATTTAGATAACTTCTCCATCAGTAATAGCTCACTGTCCTACAAGGATGTACGAGCTGGCAGAACTACTCAGCTTAGCGACATAGACCTGAATGGAAAAGCAAAGTATAAATCTTCAGAGATTCTTGTCGAGAGTAATATGACTGGATACTTAGGCCTGGACTACGGTCGGATGTTGCCTAATTACAAAGCAAGCTTGAGTACTAGCTCGATACTTAGAGTAAATGCAAGAGTAGATACAATTGAAATCAGCTCAGCTGAAATTGCTCTTAACGATCTGCCAATCAAGCTCGACGGATATATCAGCATGGGAGATAATGACACCGACTACAACTTAAAGTTTAACTCTCCAGCTACCAGCATCAAAAAACTGATATCTCTGTTGCCAACGTTTTATAAAAATGAATATGGCAGCATCATCACAAGTGGCACATATGCATTGAGTGGTAAAGTAAATGGATCGACTAGCGACGACTACCCACTCTACCAGATACAACTTGATGCTAAAGATGGATCTATATCCTATCCCGGCCTTGCTAACAAAATAGATCGAGTTTCATTTGACATGAAAGCTGAAAACACATCAGGTAAAAGGTTGTATGAATCTATCATCATCCAAGATCTTGATATGAAAAGCAGTGAGAGCTTTCTAAAAGGAGATGTAGATGTTAAAAATGGCAGCACCAATAAAACAGCCTTTGATATAGAAGGGGACATCAACTTAAGTGATCTTAAGAAGAGTCTTGTCCTTACTGAAACATCAGAACTTAGTGGCCTAATAAAAGGAAAGATCAATGGTGGCGCATCAATATCGAATGGCAATACAATGACAATATCTGATCAGACATTTGAATCAGCGATATCGCTATCGGATATCAATTATAAAAATGGAGAACGATCTATCTCTCTGAGTAGAGGAAACATAGATGGAGACAAAGAGGAACTGGCTTACAAATTAGAAAGTCTAAAATATGGAAATGCAATTGATGCCAAGATAAACGGCTCGATTAATCAGCCACTAAGAGCGGCGCTGGATAGTGGCTACGTAGTAACCGGACAAACTGAGATCGTGGCAGAAACTATAGATCTCAATGCTTTAACTGGTAGTACAGATACAGCAGCACTCGAAACAGCAATATACGATATACCCAACGCCAATATCAAGTACAATCTATCTGCATCCAAAATCCTTTATGGTGACTATACGCTTAACACTGTAACGGCAAGTGGCAATCTTGATGACAAGTTGAGCAAATCAACTTTCTCCATTGAAGAGTTTAAAAACTCTAAAATAGAAGGGACAGCGGACTTAGAAAACATACTTAGTTATGTACTCAATAGTGATACGCTAAGAGGCTCTGTCAACATCAGCTCCGATCGACTGGCTATCGATGAGTTCATGTCGGCAGAGGACACTAGTGTCATCGCTTTAAACACTGATCTTATACCTGCAAACATCAATCTGGATATAGACTATAGTTCGGATGAGATCAAGTTTAGAAACATCGACATCGCCAAAGCGCTTGGACAAGTAAGCCTTAAAGACAAAAAGATCATCTTCAAAAACGAAGGAGACATCTTTGGTGGCAAGATTTTATTCACAGGCGTATTTGATACAGATCTGCCAGAGGGTTATAACATAGATCTTGATCTGAAATTAGACAAATTACAATTTGGCGAAACCGCTAGTAAGCTTGCGCTTTTTTCTAAACTCATACCAATAGCAAAGTTTATAGAAGGAGAATACTCAGGTAATCTAAAATGGCAATCTGATCTTAGTGCTTCATATATACCAGATCTAAACAGTCTAACGGCTTATGGAGAGATAGAAACTGAAGACGGTAAGATCAACAGCTTGCTCCCTATTGATACATTTATCAGGAAGATCGTACAAGTTGATAAAGGACATGAGCTTCAGTTGTCTGATACTAAGAAATACTTTGTCGTGGAGGAAGGCAAGGTGGTTGTCAAAGACATAGAGTTAGAAAAGGAAGGTATCCATATGTTGATGAGTGGATCACATGGGTTTAACCAAGACTTAAATTATCAAGTAGTTATAGACATCCCAAAAAACAAGCTCAAGGCAGACGAGTTGATCGGGTTTGTGCAGGACAAGTTTAAGTTTTCAGATAAGCTTAAGTCGTCAGTAGATGATGTAATGGTACAGGTTGTGTTGTACATGGGCGGGACAATTGTAAAACCAACCTTTGCTGTCCAAAAGATCAATCTGAAGAGAGGGTCAATCGTAGAGAATATCCAAGATCAAGTAGTTACTACTCTTGAAGACACAAGAGATAGTATAAAGACTGCTATCCAGGATACGATACAGTCCACCAAGGATATGGTCAAAGAAAAAATCGATAGTACAAAAGATGCGATTCTGAACAGAATAGATAGCACTAAGGAAGAAATCACTAATATGATCGACTCTAACATCGTTTCGCTTGAAGATCTCGTAAGTACGGAGACTGAGCAAATCAAAAAGGAAGGCGGAGCGATCCTCGATAGTATCAAGGCTGGCAATGTTGATAGCTTGATGAATAAGATTGAAGACCTCTTTGGCAAGAAAAAGGGAAAGATTGATAGCCTCAAGAAGAAACCGCCAGTCGACATAAGCGTACTAAAGAATATCATCAAAAAAGGTGGGTCATAGTTACAATGATGAGCACTTCGCATAATGACGGCGATCCTACTTTTTGAAATAAAAACTGAGCAGCCGCAGATTTTTATTGAAGAAGACTATATATTCGCAACAGAAAGAAAGACATGAATAATAACAACAATTGGTGGTGGCACAAAAAGATCTCAGATAACTCGGTATCTCAGTAGCCCATTGTTGTAAGATATATATGAATGGCCTGTCGATAACCGACAGGCCATTTTTTATTAAAAGAAACTAAAGTCTAAAGCGGATAAAACGCTGATGATAAGGATAAACGAAGAAGAAGAAGTAGAGATGAAGTATACGATCAACACAACCACCCAGCTCAGCGATAAGCATACGTTGGTAGGCTTGTATCTGAAGCTGCGTGATAGGTACAACAGTGTCATGCTGTTAGAAACTTCTACATATGCTACAAAAGAGGATAGCTTATCCTTTATAGTATTCAATAGTCAAGCTACGATCGAAGTAAAAGATGGTGTCTTGACTAATGGAAGTGTCCAAAAGAAAGACTTTAACATCCGCGAAGAAATAAAGAGTTTCATAGATGGTATATACATCAATTCTGATGATGAGATGGCCAAGTTTAATGCCATCCTTGGCTTCTCAGGTTATGACGCTGTTCAGCAGTTTGAAGACATCACCTTCGATGCATCCAAGTCAGCGGAAGACATTCCTCAGTTGCGATATGACTTCTATAGACATATGATCGTCTTTGATCACTTTCATGAGCGTATGCATATCATCGACTATGTGCCCGAAGGAGAAGTAAGTGAACTCGATGCTATCTTGAAGACGATCAATAATAGAGATCTGCAGACATTTTCATTTCGCACCGAAGGTGACGGATATAGTAACATGAGTGATCAAGAATACATGGATATGGTCACCAAAGGGAAGCAGCACTGTCAGAGAGGCGATGTGTTTCAGATCGTGCTGGCACGCAAATATTATCAGAAATATAAGGGCGACGACTTCAATGTATATAGAGCACTTCGCTCCATCAATCCGAGTCCATATCTGTTCTACTTTGACTACTCGGACTATCGCATCTTCGGTTCATCGCCAGAGGCGCAGCTGATCGTAAAAAATAAAATCGCTGAGATACATCCGATCGCTGGGACGTTTAGAAGGACTGGTGACATGAGCAAGGATCAAGAGCTGGCTGTACAGTTGGAGAATGATCCAAAGGAGACTTCTGAGCATGTGATGCTTGTGGATTTAGCGCGAAATGACTTAAGTCGAAATACGAAGAACGTTGTGGTTGACAAATACAAAGAGGTGCAATACTTCAGCCATGTGATCCACTTGGTCTCAAGAGTGACCGGAGAGCTTAAGGAAGAGGCACACTCGTTTGATATATTCGCTGATACATTTCCAGCAGGGACCTTGTCAGGTGCCCCGAAATATAAAGCCATGCAACTCATCAATTCATATGAGAAAAATGCCAGGTCATACTACGGCGGCGGCATCGGCCTACTCTTCTTCAATGGAGATCTTAACCATGCCATCATGATCAGATCATTCTTAAGTAAAGGAGGCGTGTTGATCAGACAAGCAGGTGCTGGCATAGTGATTGATTCTGTAGAAGAGAAAGAACTACAAGAAGTCAATAATAAGCTGGCAGCACTGGAGACCGCACTTAATCTCGCACAAAACCTCAACTCATAAACAAGACGAATGAAAAGAGTACTAATTATAGATAACTACGACTCGTTCACTTACAATCTTGTCCATGCAGTGGAAGATATCCTAGGGCATGAGATCGATGTATGGCGCAACGACCAGATTGATTATGAGAAAATAGAGGACTACGAATACATTATACTTTCACCAGGTCCAGGCATCCCAGATGAAGCCGGCGACTTAAAGAAAGTGATCACTACTTATAGCAGAAAGAAAAAGATGCTTGGCGTATGTCTTGGCCATCAAGCTATCAGTGAGGTCTATGGAGCGGAATTACAAAATCTTGATCGCGTGTACCATGGTGTCCAAACGCCCATAGAGCAGACTCAAGAGAATGTGCTTTTCAAAGGATTAAAAAATTCTTTTGCTGGCGGACGGTATCACTCTTGGGTAGTTAAGCAAGGGACGCTCAATGAAGAATTTGAAATAACATCGCAGGATGCGAATGGCGAGATCATGAGCTTCGAGCATAAAGAGCTACCCTTATATGGAGTGCAGTTTCATCCAGAATCAATATTGACCCCTGAAGGAAAAACTATGCTTTCTAATTTTCTAAATGTCTAAGATGAAAGAGATACTCAATAGATTAACCAATCACGAAGAACTGACTGCTGCTGAAGCTGCAGAAGCTTTGACTAACATCACTCAAGAAAAGTATAACGCTGCGCAGATTGCTTCATTCATGACAACATTTCAGATGAGGGGGATCTCAGTGGATGAGTTAAGCGGGTTTCGATCCGCTCTCATGAAGTTGTGCCATCGCATCGATGTTGACGGCATGGAAACAATTGACGTATGTGGTACCGGAGGTGATGGCAAGGATACGTTTAACATCTCGACCTTATCGTCATTTGTTATAGCGGGCGCTGGCTACAAAGTTGTAAAGCATGGTAACAAAAGTGTCTCTTCTAATTGTGGTTCATCGGATGTACTTGCGAGCTTAGGTTATAAGTTTACCAACGATACCTCGTCCCTCTTAGGTCAATTAGAAAAAACGAACTACTGTTACTTTCATGCACCACTGTTTCATCCGGCGTTAAAGTCAGTTGGTGCCATCCGAAGAGACTTGGGCACGAAGACTTTTTTCAATATGTTGGGACCACTCGTCAACCCAGCTTCACCTACACATCAATTGGTTGGTGTATTTAGCTTGAAGCTGATGAGGTTGTATGAAGGCATTTTTGAAAATCTTGGGCACAAGTATAGCATCGTTCATGGTTTGGATGGATTTGATGAGATCTCACTTACAGACAAGACTAAGGTTGTTTCTTCTAACAGTGGCACATCCATCATAGAAGCTGCACACTTCGGACTACCGAACTATCAGCTAAAAGATATCAATGGTGGCACCAGCATAGAAGATGCAAAAAAGATCTTTATCAATGTACTTGAGAACAAAAGTACGGCGGCTCAAAGAGACGTAGTACTTGCAAACAGTGCTCTTGCCATCGACTGTTTTAAAGAAGAGTCGGATATAGCAAGTAGTATATCGGAAGCAATAGAAAGCTTAGAGAGCGGTAAAGCGCTTGAGGTATTAAAACAAGTTACTCAGTAGTCCAATAAGATAGTGGAATTAGTATAAGAGCATTAGGATAGAACGTATGCATATATTAGAAAAGATAGTACAACACAAACGTAAAGAGGTCGCTGCTGCTAAGGCAAAGACAGCTGTGTCTGCTTTGGAACTATCTCAACACTTTCAAAGGACTTGTAATTCTTATGTAGCTGCTATATCTCGACCAGAAAGTTCTGGTGTTATAGCCGAGTTTAAAAGAAAGAGTCCATCTCGATCTAACATCAACATTGACGCAGATCTACCATCTGTCACCCAAGGCTATGTGGACGGTGGAGCCAATGCGATATCTATCTTGACGGATGAACACTTCTTTGGTGGAAGTGATGATTTTCTTAAGACTACGAGAATCAACTTACCGGATACGCCGCTCCTAAGAAAGGAGTTTATCATAGATGAATACCAAGTCATCGAAGCAAAATCAATCGGCGCTGACATCATACTACTCATCTGTGAGATCCTTACTGCTGAAGAAGTAGAAAGTCTATCATCCTTGGCGAGATCTCTTGGCATGGAGATATTACTAGAGATGCACAGCGCTGATCAAATCGAAAAATACTGCGATCATGTAACCATGGTTGGCGTGAACAATAGAGATTTAAAAACATTTGAAGTTGACTTTGATCGGTCTAAAAAGTTGTTTGATCAACTTCCGACGGATGTTCCGAAGGTTGCAGAAAGTGGGCTCAGCGAAGCAAACACTTGTGCCATGTTGTACGATTATGGATTCAGAGGATTCTTGATCGGAGAACAATTCATGAAGCAAGAGCAACCAGGTGTGGCTTGCGGAGATTTTATAAACGACTTCTTGTCAAAAAGATCAATGTCGTGATTATAAAAGTCTGTGGCCTAAGAGATCGAGAAAACCATCAAGAGATATCTAATCTTGATGTTGAGATGATTGGTATCAACCTCTATGAACCATCTTCAAGGTTTATTGGAGATTATAGGTTAGAGCAAATAGAAGGTCAGCTGAGGGTTGGTGTATTTGTAAAAGCATCTATCTCTGACCTTAAGCAAGCTATTACCGAGCATGACTTAGATCTTCTACAACTGCATGGTGATGAAGATGTGGCATACTGCAAAGAGGCACAAATACTTAAACCGATTATAAAAGTTTTCAGGATAGACCCTGATTTTGATTGGAACATCATCTCAGACTTTGCTTTTGCAGAATACATACTGCTGGATACAAAGACCAAGCTGTTTGGTGGTTCCGGAAAGAAGTTTGACTGGAGCATACTTGATCGCTATACATTGGATACACCTTTTTTATTGAGCGGAGGTATCGGCCCAGAAGATGTAGTATCCATAAAGAACATAAAACACCCAAAGTTTATCGGTGTTGATATTAATAGCAAGTTTGAAATAAGTCCGGCAATGAAAGACCTCAGTCTTGTGTCAGCATTTACAAAAGAAATTAGAAAAATCGAATCATGACATATCAAGTTGATGATAGAGGATATTATGGAGAGTTTGGAGGGGCATTTATCCCTGAGATGCTTCATGCTAATGTTGAGAATCTAAAAAAGAGATATGTAGAGATCATCTACGAAGCGGACTTTCAAAAAGAGTTTGACAATCTCCTTAAAGATTATGTAGGTCGCCCTACTCCGTTGTATCTGGCAAAGCGACTTTCAGCTCTCTATGGGGGAAAGATCTATCTCAAAAGAGAAGATCTGAACCACACAGGAGCGCATAAGATCAACAACACGATTGGTCAGATCCTCCTAGCACAACGACTGGGCAAGAAGAGAATCATAGCAGAGACAGGAGCCGGGCAACATGGTGTTGCTACAGCGACTGTGTGTGCTTTGATGGGTGTGGAGTGCATCGTCTACATGGGCCAGGTCGACATCGGTCGACAAGCGCCAAATGTAGCACGTATGCGCATGCTCGGCGCAGAGGTAAGACCCGCGATGAGCGGAAGTCGGACACTAAAGGATGCTACTAATGAAGCGATCAGAGATTGGATCAACAACCCAGAAGACACGCACTACATCATAGGCTCTGTAGTTGGTCCTCATCCATATCCTGATATGGTTGCAAGGTTTCAATCTGTAATCAGTGAAGAGATGAAGTGGCAACTAAAGGAGAAAGAAGGAAGAGAGCAGCCCGACTATGTTGTAGCCTGTGTAGGCGGCGGTAGTAATGCAGCTGGTGCCTTCTATCACTATCTTGATGATGAAAGAGTAAAGCTCGTATCAGTTGAAGCAGCTGGGCTCGGTGTAGATTCTGGAGAATCAGCAGCTACATCTGTCTTAGGAACCAAAGGAATCATACATGGGAGTCGCACGCTATTAATGCAGACTGAAGATGGACAGATCATAGAGCCCTACTCTATCAGTGCTGGGCTTGACTATCCGGGTATCGGGCCACAGCATGCACATCTTATCGAGTCTGGAAGAGCTCAAGTATATAGTGCAACAGATAAGGAAGCACTTACTGCTGCTATGGAGCTTTCAAGGATAGAAGGTATCATCCCTGCTCTTGAAACATCTCACGCCCTAGCTATTCTCGATCAGATGAAGTTAAAGGAAGAGGATATTGTAATCGTAAACTTAAGTGGCCGTGGCGATAAAGATCTCGCTACATACATTGATCACTTGGACGAACTTACATAGCCAGCTGCGAGAAAAGATAATTAGAAAAGGAATAAAAGCGAATAGTGAAAAATAGAATCATAAATCTCTTTGATAGTAAAGGTGGCGATGTCCTCAATGTATACTTTACTGCAGGTCACCCAGAACTTAATGACACGGCTAAGATCATAACGGCGCTGGACAGCCAAGGCGTCGATCTGGTTGAGATAGGCATGCCCTACTCTGACCCCATGGCAGATGGCGAAACCATCCAGAACAGTAGTCAGAAGGCACTTAAAAATGGGATGACACTATCGCTCCTAATGGAGCAAATCACGACGCTAAGGAAGTCTTCAGACATACCTATCATCATCATGGGTTATTATAATCAGATGATGCAATACGGTGAGGAGCGATTTTTACAAGAAGCAAGTGAAGCGGGTGTTGACGGTTTGATCATACCCGATCTTCCAATGGATGTGTATGCGAAACAGTACAAAAACCTATTTGAAAAGTACAACATCACCATGAGCTTCCTCATCACTCCTGAAACTTCAGACCATCGTATCAGAATGGCAGATGAGTTGAGTACTGGTTTTTTATACGTAGTCTCTAAATCAAGTATCACAGGTTCTTCTTCCACGATATCCGATAGACAAAAAGCTTACTTCAATCATATCAACAGTTTGGACTTGAAAACACCAAGACTGATTGGATTTGGTATACACGACAAGGCAACCTATGACACTGCTTGTGAGTATGCACAAGGTGCAATTATCGGTAGTGCCTTTATCAGAGCGCTTGAGGCAGAGGGCGGGCTTGAAGAAAAGATTGGTAAGTTTATTGGTAGGGTAAGAAGTTAAATTTGCACGTGTTCATCTATGAAGCACAAGTGCTTATCGTTTAAATCTAATAGAATATCTACATTCTAATATTCAGAAAGTAGAAGTTGTTATCTTGAAGGAAGTGGAGTTCTCTAATTAATCTTTACTTCAATCAAATAAAGCGACGACTATGAAGAAGTTCTTAAAATTCATGCTGCCAGGCCTCATCATCTTTGGAGGCTATCAGTGTTATCGGTTCTATCATGGTCAAAAAGAAAAGAAGCGTCAAGCTGCATACTATGACAACTTAAAAGAAAGTGCTTCTCCAACGGTGACCGTTTTGAGAGATTCCATTTTGATAGCTTATCAAAACCACAAGCGAACCATTCATATCTATGTTCCTCCAGAATATAACCAAGACTCCACTACTCGATATCCAGTTATGTACTTTATGGATGGTGAGTCTTCATTTAACGATATGGAGAACATGGGCCCTGAGTGGCAGATCGATGAAGTTATCAATGAAGCCTCAGCCAATGGAGAGCAAACTGCGATCGTTATCGGTATCCAACAGGCAGAAGATAGAGATGCAGAGTATACACCATGGATCAATGAGGATAATCCGGATGCCCATGGTGAACGCTTTGCAAATTGGGTAGCTACTGATCTAAAGAACCTTATCGATTCTAATTATAGAACTCTGACTGATGCGGCATCAACATCTATCGGAGGCATCTCTCGTAGTGGCATGATGGCCTATTATATAATGATGGTTCATCCTAATATTTTTGGCAATGCTATTATCCAATCTCCTGCCATGTGGGTAGATCATGATCGTCTGATGGCTTTGGAGCTGAGCAAAGAGCAATTGGTTGATAAAAAGATATTCGTCAGTGTCGGAGAAAACGAAGGTAGAATCATGATACCTCACGCTGAACAGATTTATAACAAGTTCAAAGAGTTGGGTCTTGGTGATAACCAAGTCAAGTATGA
>CALIHL010000163.1 GCA_938022935.1 uncultured Saprospiraceae bacterium | reverse complement strand
TCGATTGCAATGGAGTATGCACAGCATAGTAAGTCATATAAGTAAAGAACGGCTGGCCCTTTTTACCCTTCATAAAAGAGAGGGCTTCTTCTGTGAGTCGATCCGTCAAGTTCTCGCCCTCAGGAGCATTTTGTAGTTTTGGGTCTTTTAGATTGTAAGGAGCGAAGTGGCCTTTTTTGCCTGGATTGCCTCTTTTGTCTCCACCAACATTAAGGTCAAATCCTTGAGTTCGCGGATCGTCACCGAGGTGCCGCTTGCCAAAGCTCCCAGATATATAACCTTCATGTGCGAGCATCTCTGTTAGTGTGACTACTTCATCCGCCAGTATCGTTTCTTTAGGCGTAGGTATGATCTTTCTGGTTGGTGCTTTTCCTCTATCAGAGTTGCCGACTGTGTAGATGCCATGCCGAGGTGTGTTCAGGCCACTCAGTAAGCAAGCCCTGCTGGGAGCGCAGTTAGCCGCGCCAGCATAGCCTCTGGAGAAAGTCATGCCCATAGATGCTAATCGAGTGATGTTAGGCGTTTGGTAGTATGTACTGCCATGTAGCTCTGTATCCATCCAGCCCATGTCGTCCACATTGAAAAGGACTATGTTGGGCCGATCTTTAGAAATTTCTTTGGACTTCGCCTTAATGTTGCAGGACTCTGTGAGAGTTAAGATCGCTATGGCAAATGTTGTGAAGGATATAATTAAAAGTCTTCATCTTCAAGGTTACTTGGCTTGTTGAGGCATTAAAGTATGCTTTTTAGATAGCCTAGCAGCAAAAGAGATGAGAATTATGAGTCATACTAATTAAGGATTACTGTTGTAAATTGCCATCTACTTTTTATCCAATCGAATCGGTACAGATGAAACTTAAAAACTTTAGTCTCGAACGCTACTTTGCAAAGCATGAGTTTACAGCAAAGTACTTGCTGTCTTGTTCGGACTGTGATGGATATAGCCTGAAGTATGTATTGGAGGGAGCGTCTAAAGAAGAGTTAGCTTTATGGGAAGGTATGGCCTTTGGTTATACCCAGAGCGAAGGACATACTTTGTTGCGCCAATCTATATTGCAATATTATAAAACGGATGATATCAATGATGTAATTGTGGCATCCCCGGGCGAGCTAAACTTCGTTACGATGAATGTTCTTTTAGAACCTTCAGATCATGTAGTCGCTGTAGCACCTTGTTATCAATCATTAACAGAGATTGTAAAATCTTTGCAATGTGATCTTTCATATTGGAAACCTGATCCTGAAGATTGGAAGTTTGATACAGCTGATTTAGGGAAGGCGATACAGCCCAATACTAAGTTGATAATCATTAACTTTCCTCATAATCCAACTGGAAGTTATCTCACACTTGATCAACTTCAAGAGGTCGTAAGGATTGCTCGTGATAACGATATATATGTTTTCTCGGATGAGATGTACCATAAATTGAGTATGGAGTCAACCCAAGAGTTGCCTCCTATCTGTGACTTGTATGAAAAAGGAGTCAGTCTATGGGGCACCTCTAAGACATTTGGCTTGGCAGGCCTAAGAACAGGTTGGTTGGTGAGTCAAGACCAATCATTTTTGAAAGAGGTTATTGCATTTAAAGACTATCTCAGTATTTGCAGTAGCGCTCCAAGCGAAATACTGTCAATCATGGCATTGAACAATATAGATAGATACCTGCAGCCAAATCTTAAAAAGATAAGAAGTAATGTTTCGCTGTTTAGAACATTTGCCGAAGAGCATAAGATTATAAAATCATTTATCTCTCCCCAAGCAGGATCAACGTCTTTCGTAGCGTTGGACATAAAAGAGAGCGCTCTTGAGTTTAGTGATAAAATGGTTGCTCAAACCGGTATTATGACTGTGCCAACAGAGATGTTCGAACATGAGGGCAAGTATATCCGAGTCGGTTTTGGTAGAGAGAACTTCTCTGAAGTGTTAGAAGTGTTTGGTGGATATCTTGATACTTATAAGCCTTGATCGATGAGTGATCAAAAGAAAGTAGAAGTCCATGATTATGACCCGAACTGGGCAGCAGAGTTCAGCGCTCTTAAAGCTGTGTACATAAATCATATAGGTGATGCGATGATTGGAGTAGAACATGTAGGAAGTACCTCGATACCAGGGTTGAAAGCGAAGCCAGTTATTGACATAGATATAATTGTAGGCGATACAGAATCTCTACAGATTGTAATTGAGAGATTAAGTACCTTAGGTTATAATCATGTTGGCGATCTTGGGATCACTGGTCGAGAAGCTTTTAAAAGGACCGATGATAAGACACCAATATCAGGTTCTAATCGTACATGGATGAGGCACAACCTTTATGTTTGCATAGAAGGAAGTATTGGCTTGGCCAACCACCTCAACTTCAGAGATTACCTCAAGAGGCATCCAGAAGAGATCGTTGAGTACAGTAAGGTGAAGCAGAGACTTGCCGATGAGTTTACCTATGACATCGATGCTTACATAGATGGGAAAACTGATTTTATAGTTGAGATCTTGAGGCGCTCAGGCAAAGGTGAAGAAGCAATAAAGATGATTGATGGAGAGAATAGGCTTAAAGGATGATAGAAACTCTTTTAGTTGCAAGTTCATGTAAGTATCTTTCAGTAAATAGAACACGACAAACTACAACTATGATAAGATTATTCTTCGCATTATCCATACTTCTATGCGCTTGTCATGCGCAAGAACCTTCTCATGCAGGTTGGCAAAAAGTTTATCAAAACGACTCTGAAGGACAGACCACTTTTGGAGAAAAATCCAAACTTATCGATGCTGTAAGATTGGGATACCCCGTAAGAATAGGATGGGGGAGTAATAGGATAGAGCATGTTGCAAATGCTGACTTTCTAACCATCTTTCAAGGTGAGGAAGTCTTTGGTCAGATCGAGACAATAGTTGGACAGGCGCCAGCTATAGAAGGCGACACCTTGAAAGTTAGATTTAGAACTAATAACCGATGGACAAAGATGGCAGGGACGAATGGTTATACGACCGCCTTTATGACGGACGCTGAACAAGATACATTGGTTGGTGGGGGCGTCGATAGAGCTGGAGCAACAACATGGTATGTCTTATATCCAAGTCATCAAGTTGACATAGAAGCTCGACCACTGTGGAGAGAAGGGTCACCTAACTGGGATACCTGGAAAAATTAGAGATCATAAGATAAACTTGCCAAACCTTTGGTTTCGGCTCCGCTCAACCGATAGGGTTTCTTGAACTTGTCGGAGCATCATTGAACTCCCGATTTATTCAAAGTATAACGTAGGGAAACTTTTATAACTGTTGGTTTCGGCTCCGCTCAACCGACAGGGTTTCTTAAACCTTAGCTTGATACTTGATACTTGATACTTGAACTTGACTCCCGCCCTTAGAAGGGCTTTTTTTGAAGACTTGCCCTAATTCTGCTCAATGACTCAGGAGTGATACCAAGATACGACGCCAAGTATTTAAGAGGCACCTTTTGGATGAGGTCATCCTCATTAATTAATGCTTCATACCGCTCTCTTGCAGATTTGAACTGTATGCTTTCTAATCTATCTACCGTCTCGATATAAGCATTTTGCAATAAGATTCTATAAAGTCGCTCAATGTTGGGAAAGGCGTCAAAAAGATCAAAGAAACTAAGGGTGTTAATCATGATCACCTCGCCTTCTTCTATCATTTCGATAGCCTTTAATGACGGTTCTTGGGTGAGCATGCTTTTTACTCTAGTGACGAGATCTCCTTCAAGCGCAAAGTATTCTGTCACATCTGTTCCATCCTTGTAGTAAAATGTCCTGGCTGTTCCTGATTTTATAAAGTATAAGATTTTAGAGGTGCTTCCGAAGTCCTCGAGCAGTTCCCGCTTATCAACATTCCTTAGGCTACAAGTTGCAAGAATGGCCTTTTTATCTGCATCCGTTAGTCTTTGGAATTGCTCAAAATAGATGATGATTTCTTGCATGGCTGGATTTGTCCTTTAAAGAGGTACAAGTTATGGGTTTTGAGCTCATTGGGTCAAGGGTTAAGGGTTAAGGGTTAAAGAGACATGTCGACAAAAGTTGGGTTGACAAGTTCTAAAAGCATAACATATGAAAATTATTGTAATATGTTAAGTAACGATTACTTTGTAACGAAAAAGTGGGCTTTATTTTTTTAGACCCCTCTTTATTCTTTCTGCTACTCTTCTTTCCTGTAGGTTTAAATAGAAATCGCTCTTGCATACCCGATGTTGAATTGTGCAATGATCGTCGTGTTGCTTATAAATGGAATTTAGAAACTAAACATAAGATCAGATTTGTATGTCTATTGATTCAATAGAATTTTGAAATTGATTAATTAAAATATTATGAAAATTATATTCGCGCTATTGACATTTATTTCTATGCCTTTATTTGTAATCGGACAAGATATTCTTGAAGTAGAAAATAATAGTGACGGCATTGTCTTTCCAAGGATGAGCACGCAACCACAAAGCCCAGTTCAGGGACAGTGTTTCTTTAATACGACATTAAAGAAACTTGAATGTTTTGACGGTGTAAATTGGGTTTCAACTGGGCCCGGTGTAACCGGAGCAACCGGTACTCCAGGATCTCAAGGACCTAAAGGTGATACTGGGGCAACGGGGGCAACAGGATCTCAAGGTCCAAAGGGTGATAAAGGGGATACGGGGGCACCTGGTATTGTCACTGGAGGAGGGGGATTAGCATGCTGGGACCTTAATGGCAATGGAACTGCCGAAGTTGCAACTGAAGATACAAATGGAGATAATGTTGTAGATATTTTTGATTGTAGAGGTGCTGATGGTGTAGCAGGGGCTACTGGTGCAACAGGTGCACCTGGCACTCAAGGGCCTAAAGGTGATTCTGGAGCCACTGGGGCTACAGGTGCTACTGGACCAAAGGGAGATACGGGACCAATGGGCGCACCTGGCATAGTCACTGGAGGAGGTTTAGCTTGCTGGGACCTCAATGGAAATGGAACAGCGGAGGTTGCTACAGAAGATACAAATGGAGATAATGTGGTAAATATTTTTGATTGTAGAGGGGCCAATGGTGCAACTGGTGCTACTGGTGCTACTGGCGCTAACGGTGCAACCGGAGCGACGGGTCCTGCAGGTACTGCTAATCTACCTTTGTTAACCGCTTTCCCAAGTAACCCAGATGCTAATAGGATATATGTGATTGATGCTTCTCAAAATGGACCAGGCCTGTGGTGGTATAGTAGCGGAACTGGTTGGGTACAGTTATAGTCAATATTACAATTAGAATAGCTCTGACTTTGTCAAGAGAGCACCCCCTTTATCACACGACCATGCACATCTGTGAGTCGTATGTCTCTACCGCTAAACCGATAAGTAAGCCGTTCGTGATCCATGCCCAGTAAGTGAAGCATAGTTGCATGAAGGTCATGAAAAGATGTTTTGTCTTCAATCACTTTATAACCATACTCATCTGTGCGGCCGTACACTGTACCAGCAGCGATACCTGCTCCGGCCAGCCATATGCTAAATGCTGATGGGTTATGATCCCTTCCATCTTTGCCTTGAGCAAATGGCGTACGACCAAACTCACCTGCAAATACAACCAATGTATCTTCCAGTAGACCACGTGCTTTGAGGTCTTTTAACAAACCTGCTATAGGTTGATCGACTGCATGGGCGTTGTCCTCATGCCCTTTTTTTAGGTTGCTGTGTTGATCCCATCTATCGTGACCAGTATTGGGGCAAGTGAGTTCTATAAATCTTACACCTCTTTCAACAAGTCTTCTTGCTAACAAACATTGAGCACCATAATGTCTACAATGTGGATCATCAGATTCTAATCCATAGAGCTGTTTAGTGATTTTGGATTCATCTTTAAAATTAGAAAGCTCGGGTACTGATGATTGCATTTTATAAGCGAGCTCATAGTTGTTGATGGCAGCTTCCACCTGATCGGGTTGGCCAATTTTATTGAGGAGATTATTATCCAATCGATTGAGGTATTTCATTTTGGCCAACTGAGCTTCTTGTGATTCGTTTGGTATCACATTGGCCAGTGGTATTTCTTTAGGTTGCAACACGGATGCTTGATACGTGGCGGGGAGAAATCCATTTTTAAAATTGTCCAATCCTCCAGGCGGTGTGAGTCCACCATCTAAGACTACATAGCCAGGCAGGTTTTGGTTTTCACTACCGAGTCCATATGTGACCCAAGCGCCCATACTTGGTCTTCCTTGTATCCCGCTTCCTGTATGAAGGAAGTAGTTGGCGTTGGTGTGTTCTGGAAACTCAGAAGTCATCGATCTGATCATAGCTATGTCATCAACACAAGTTGCTATATGCGGAAAGAGATCACTGACCCACATTCCAGACTCTCCATATTGCTTAAAGTCCCATGGGCTTTTTAGGATCTTACCAATATTGTTAAACTGGGTTGTCTCTACTTCAAACTTGTCATAAGGACTCTGACCATTTTCTTTAGCAAGTCTTGGTTTTGGATCAAACGAATCTACTTGAGAGATACCACCATCCATATATAGAAAGATGATGCTGCGCGCCTTAGGAACGAAATGAGGGACTCTGGGATCTGAAACTAAGCTTGGTGTAGCCATTAGCTTATTGCCAAATGGCAAACTGCCCAATAAGCCCATAAGTGCAACTGATCCAAAGCCATTGCCGCAAGTAGCCAAGAGCTCTCTGCGCGACATAGGTTTGTTAGATGGTCTGTGTTTGTGCATAGATGACATTTACAGCAAGTGTATAAACTCCTTTAAGTTATAAATGGAATGGCAGAAATGTGTCCATAGCTCAAGATTGTTTTTTAATTTCTCATCAGAGATAGACCCTCCGGCTAAGTCTTGAAGTAGTTGGATTGCTTCCTGCGTTTCTACTGTGGTTGGCTTGCGAGCAAATGCTGTTAAGTATATATGCTCTATTCGCTCGGTTGTACTTTTGTTCGGATCATCGATAGTGTTTTGCGCCCAGTGTTCTGCTTGCTCTTGTATAAATGGATCGTTCATAAGGGCTAACGATTGTGCTGGGACATTTGTCGTATTGCGCTTGCCAAAAGAAGAGAATGGGATAGGCATATCAAATGTGAGCATCATCGGCGGTAGAAAGTTGCGCCTTATAGATCCGTAAACACTTCGTCGTCCTTCGCCATCCAGTGGTCCCGATCTGCGAGGACGACCTCTTCCTGTCATGAACTCCGTCAGATGTATCGGCACAGGTCGTCCAAACATACTCGTGTCCAATCTCTGCGATGATGCCAAGACACCATCGCGTATCGCCTCTGCCTCAAGTCGACGGATGGGAAAGTGATGTAAGTATAGATTGTCAGCGTCAGTCGAAAGATTCTCTTCCATTGGGATCGTTGACTTTCTAAATGTCTCCGACATTAAAATCTCTTTAATCAGACGTTTGATCGACCAGTTGTCTTTTACAAAAGTTATGGCGAGATAGTCCAGTAGTTCTGGGTGGGTTGGAAGCTTGCCTTGCAATCCAAAATTATCAACCGTCTCAACGATACCTTGGCCAAACAGATGGTGCCAGATGCGATTGACGATTACTCTTGAGGTTAATGGATTGTCAGGATGCAAGACAGATTCAGCCCAAGCTAATCGGCCACTTCCTTCTTGAGGGAAATTATCATTTTCTAATTTGGTGGCAGTCAGAAAACCATGCGCAACTTTTTCTTTGCTCAAGTCTTTATAGCTGCCTCTTATGAATACTGGACTTAAGACAGCATCTCCTTCTGACATGGTGTGGATCATCGGTGATCCCACTAGTGCAGAAGAGCTTTTATCTATCTTTTCGAGGGAAGCCAATATAGTTGATGAACCCCAAAGAGCAGGTTTGTTATTTTCTAATTTGGCATTTATAATTTTTATATCTCGATTACTTGGTTTGTTATTGTGCCAAGCATCGATGGCTTTGATTTGATCGCCGATTGCGATGGTAACTTGACTTTCTATTGTCTCTGGATATTGAAGGTCGAGTTGAGCATTGGATGTATAGACTAATTGTGCATCTACATATGCCGATGAGTCCAAGTGATATTGATGTTGTTTGTATATCCCAGGCAAGATCTCGATGTACGCCTTGTGGCCCTTGAGCATCGAGACGTCTAAATTGTACATTTCATATTGGTCACTGTTGACTAATTTGGATAAGCTGCCATATAGAGGATTTTGTATCAACTGGAAGTTGTCTACAATAACCCTAATGGAGCTTTCTTTGCCTTTAGCGAGTACACTAATGGTGTCATGTTCAATTATAAAAGTTGGAGAGCGAAGCGTGCCTAATAGCCCTGATGTAAAAGTTCTACTCGTGGCAGCAGAAGGTGCGATTTCTATTTTGTTGTTTTCTAAATCAATAGAAAGGTTTTGCGAAGTTGGAGCTTCTCCAAATGCGTAGCCATCTGTTTGCCAATTGCCCCAAGAGCCTTGTGTGAAGTCTCCTAAGATTTTTACGAAGTTGTTATTTGATTGATCGGATTGAGCTTCTATGAACTGCTTGATATCTATTGACTCGGATATGGCGATGTCAGTTTGGTCGCTTTTTAAAAGTTGAATGATTGCCTTTTTAGCTTTCTCTTTTTCTGCTAAGATCTCTTGACTCGCTGTCTTTATCAGCCTTTGGTCGGTGAGTGGTTTGGGGCCAAACCGTGTACTTTCAAACATGCCATACATCGCGTAATAATCAGTCGTTGGTATCGGATCAAACTTGTGATCATGACACTTAGCGCAACTCACGGTCAATGCTTGAAAGGTCTTAGATGTCACATCGATCATATTGTCTATACGTATCGACTCTTCTTCTTTGATGCTAACAGGACTATGCTTGCCTTCACCAAGATTGGCGTATGCTGTAGCGATGATGGATTCGTTATATCCTTCTGTAGGATGCAGTCGGGGATCTTCTATTAGGTCTCCGGCAAGATGCTCTTTTACTAATTGATCATATGATAGATCGATATTGAAAGCACGGATCAGATAGTCCCTATAAAGAGGTGCTCCATTGATTGTATAATCAAATTCATGGCCCATATGCTCTGCATAGCGCACGAGATCCATCCAATGTCGGGCCCATCTTTCTCCATATCGTTGAGATGCCAGATAATAGTCCACCATCTGCTCATACGAATCATCTGTGTCATTAGAAAACTGTTCAAGTTCCTCTACAGTTGGTGGTAGACCTGTGATCAAGTAGGCTACTCTTCGGATCAATTGATAAGTGGTTGCAGGTCTTGAGGATTGTAATTTCTTCTGTTCTAATTTTTGATTGATGTAAACATCTATCTGTTTAGAGACTTCTTTTTCTAATATCGCGTCCTGCTCTATTGTTGGTTTTATAAAGGCCCAATGCTCTTTCCATTCTGCACCTTGGTTGATCCATTTTTCGATGAGCGCTATTTCTTTGGACGTCAATGTCTTTTTCATCTCAGGCGGTGGCATCTGAAAGTCTGGATCACTGGAAGAGACTCTATCCATCACCAGGCTGTTACCAGCATTGTGCGGGATGATAGCTTTGCCATTCTTCAAATCAGCGGTTGCTCCTTCGTATGTGTCCAGTCGTAGGTCTCCCTGTCTGCTGCTTGGATCAGGTCCATGGCATAAGAAGCAGTTCTGCGCAAGGATTGGCCTGATGTGATAGTTGAAGTCTACTTTGTCGGGTAGATCCTTCAGATCTACATGCTCCACACTCTGTTCTGTGCAAGCAAAGAATAGTCCGCTGAGTAGAACCATCGTGATCCACTTATTAACTCTTCGTTGTCTTGTTGTTGATCTCAATGTCTATTAAAGTAGCTGTGTGCTTCTCAAGATAGGAAAGAGATGGTAATCTTCACAATTATCGTAAAGTGTCTGAATTACGGATTAGGTGGATTGTAGGATTGTGCGAATAAAGTGTCAGAATCACGGATTAGACGGATGGAAGGATTGCGCGGATTTAGAATTAGAATGATTGAAGGTGTTTACAGAATAAAAGGGCTAAAGCCGACTTGTCAAGTAGTAAAGAACACTTTATAACAACAACCGGATATGACACTAAAAAGTAAAGGGTGATCCTTATAATCAGTGATTTAATTACCAGCCTTCGCCTTCAGCACCATCTGTTCAAACATCTTATTCAATTGTGATGAAGAAACAAATGGAACTTCAATTTCTCCTGGCGATGGTTTTTCATCGCCCGTTTGGACGAGCCCGAACCTCTTTGTACTCACATAGAATGGTACCATTTGCTTTAAGGCAGGAGAGAGCAACCAGAGATTTTGCAATAGGATATCTGCATACTCTTTAGGGTCTTGCATGATGTTATACGCTTGAGGTAACCATAGGTCGTTGTAGGCTCGTTGTTCTTGTTGGACACCTTCGCCTCTGAAGTAAAACTTAAATTGTCTCCATTTGGCGGCAGCCAGCGTCTCCTCATGAAAGAAGATCACGCCTTCTCTTGGGGGAGTGTCACAAGTACCCGTTAGAAGACACAACTGACTCACTCCATCTATGGCTCTATCACTCGGCAATGTAGCGTCAACGATGTTAGCGATGGTCGTGTATATATCAGAGATAGCAACGATCTCATTGGTCTCAGAACCAGGTTGGATCTTACCCGCCCATTGCATCATCATCGGCGTACGCACTGCTCCTTCGTGGACATCGCCAAGGTAGCCCCTAAAAGGTCCCGTATCTCCGACAGTGGGGAAGAGCACTCGATCGGGTCCATTATCACTTGCGTAAATGATCAACGTGTTGTCAGCGATACCGGCATCTCGGATCGCCTTCATCACTTGGCCGACTCTATAGTCATGCTCGATCATCATGTCAGCATATTCGCCGTTCTTAGATCGCCCTTCAAAGTCTTTGTGTGGTACATATGGATGATGCATGGCTGTCCAAGGGATGTACAAGAAGAATGGCTCGTCGTCATCTTTGTGTTCGTTGATATAGTCGACTGACTTCTCTTGTATGGTCGCATCCATGAGTGGTCGCATCTCCATGTCATATGATTGAACAGGTTTGATCCCATCCTTGGCGGTTCCCTCCAATATGTTGAACTTCTTCGTGTATGCCGGATCATAACCGACCGCGTCTGGCCACATGACATTGCCCGTGCTATTAGGGATGCCCCACCATTGGTCAAATCCCTGATCAGTTGGAAAGCGACCTTCTATATTACCCAAGTGCCACTTACCAAAGATGGCTGTCTTATATCCTTCTCCCTTTAGCAACTCCGCAAGTGTGACCTCCCACGGAGCAAGTCCTTGTGGCAAGCCTTGGATCGGGATCGCCCTCGTGGTCCCAGAGCGTATCGCATAGCGCCCTGTCATGAGAGCCGAGCGCGAAGGAGTACACTCTGCTTCAACATTGAAATTGGTGAAGCGCATCCCATTGTCAGCAAGCTCATCGAGATGTGGCGTCGGCGCAGCACGGATGATGCCTCCACCATAACAACCAAAGTCTCCATAACCGATGTTGTCAGAAAGCATCAAGACGATGTTGGGCCGCTCTTGGCTCATCAGTAAGGTTGTCATCCCAATTAGAAAACAGAGGAGGGCGAAAGTCGTACGCATCGATCTTTTTAGTTAGATGTTTAAAATGGTCGTCGAGTGTGAGGTGTAAGATAGTGAAATGGAGGGATAGAGAGATAAGGCTGTCTTCAACTGTAAGTTCGACTGCCAAGCAAGTGTCTGAATCACGGATTAGGAGGATTAAAGGATTGCGAGGATTGCGCGGATTTAGAATTAGAATGATTGTAAGGTAGCTGATAACAGATCAAGATGTCAAAGCGCAGGGCACTGTTCGCATCGATCGCACTTTGTATGGCATCAAGTACAACTCATCTTCTTTCTTTCAGAGCTTGGGTAATCAAGCAATCAAGAATGAGTTTGGCTTGAGTTTTGATATTTTGTTTAAGGTTGTGGAGTGATGGTCTGATTTACTTTAGTGTTTTGTGGCTATGCTTTGATGTAGATCAATGATTTGTCATATATTTAGGAAAGATCATGTGTAGTGAGGTTTTGGTTGCTATGTGTTCTCATAAGGTGTTGATAGAATGACTATGAGAGGATGTGGTAAAAACAGCTTTGAATGCATGACAAACTAGTCAGAAATGGTGGTTTTGACTAGATATATACGAGTTCTATGTCATTAACAAATTAATATGGACACAAACAATGAACTTCTGGGAAAGGCTATTTGTACATATGCAGAAGCCTTCCAAAAAATTATAAAGGATTCAATCAATGGAAAGTCTATTGATGAGAATCTTGATTTGGCTTTTGTTACTGTAGTATGCAAAAATGTAGATGCCTTCAATTCAGTTGGCAAGCTTCTTTATTCAGCATCTATAGAGTCAACATATTTCAGTGTAGCGTCAATAATACGAGGAGCTTTGCTGAACGGAATTGTAAGCTTGTATCTCGCAAATAAAATAGAATCAGAAAAGAGTGACACCGAACAAATTATAATTAGAGAAGAAATAGAA
Source organism: uncultured Saprospiraceae bacterium (assembly GCA_938022935.1). Lineage (GTDB taxonomy): Bacteria > Bacteroidota > Bacteroidia > Chitinophagales > Saprospiraceae > JAJRXG01. The sequence goes on along the minus strand of CALIHL010000163.1, from coordinate 604 downwards.
AAGCTATATATTGATCAAATAGCATATTTGATAAGTGATCTAAAATATTTGAAGAACAACTCTATTGACTGGGATGTTAAATCAACGCTGAATTACATAAATAGTGAATTTGCAACTTATCTCAAAGAACCAATGAGTGATATTGATAGTGATCCAGTATTCAAACATAATAAAAAGAGGTTTCCAGTAAAATATTTAGTAAATAATTCTAAGAGAAAAGACCTTTCACTCCGGCTATTAGACGGATACATCTTTTATTCAAAAATGGATCATTTGGGAGTATTGAGTTACAAGTACTATTCCAAAATCTATCAGAATAGGAAAGGTGAAATGGAAAGGTTAAAAGCTGCCTTATTTGATATCATGCTGATTAATTTACACTTTAGTGTTTTTTTAAGAATGACCGATGAAAATAAAGAGAAGGTGTCACTTATTACAAAAGTGATACAGGATATTCTGAAAACTAAAATGACATAGAACATTAGATGATCACAGCATATCTGTTCGTTCCTCACAGAGACGCTGGATATCATTACCGTCCGTTAGTGGCAATTAAAAATTAAAATATTGAATAAATCAATTAGTCTTCTGTTCATAATTATTC
>CALIHL010000162.1 GCA_938022935.1 uncultured Saprospiraceae bacterium | reverse complement strand
GCGCTTGAGGCAAAAGAAAATGTAAAAGTAGGAGATATCACTCAGACATATGCAACGGTGACTTTGCAGAACTACTTTAGAATGTACCATAAGCTCTCTGGAATGACTGGTACAGCCGAGACTGAAGCAAAAGAGCTTTGGGATATTTATAAATTGGACGTTACTGTTATACCAACCAATAGGCCCATAACAAGAAAAGATAAAGAAGATCTTGTTTATAAAACTGCAAGAGAAAAATTTAATGCAGTCATAGACGAAATTGAAAAACTAACTGCTGTCGGCAGACCCGTGCTGGTAGGAACTACAACAGTAGACATATCTGAGAAGCTGAGTCGTATGATGCAGATCAAAGGGCTTCAGCACAATGTTCTTAATGCCAAGCAACATCAGCGAGAAGCGCAGATTGTTTCAGAAGCAGGTCGTGCAGGTAATGTAACGATCGCAACCAACATGGCCGGTCGTGGTACGGATATAAAGATCAACGAGGAAGTAAAGTCTGCTGGTGGTCTTGCTATTATAGCAACAGAGAGACATGATTCTCGAAGAGTAGATAGACAGCTTAGAGGTCGTGCAGGAAGACAAGGTGATCCCGGATCATCACAGTTCTACGTTTCATTGGAGGATAACTTGATGAGACTATTTAACTCTGAGCGACTTGCAAAAGTGATGGACCGAATGGGTCATCAAGATGGAGAAGTACTCCAACATAGCATGGTTACAAAGTCTATCGAGCGTGCACAGAAAAAAGTAGAGGAAAACAACTTTGGAATTAGAAAAAGACTTCTGGAGTATGATGATGTAATGAACATACAGCGTGAAGCAATTTATAAGAAAAGAGGGAATGCTCTTTCTGGTGATCGTTTATCTGTTGATCTTTATAATCTCTTCTCAGCACTTTGTGAAAACATTGTTGTTGATTATAAAAATGCAGGCACCTACGACTCCTTTAGAAACGAATGTATAAGAGTGCTGGGTTACGATCCGGAGATAGATGCTGCAGGTTTTAACGAAGCTCCTGTTAAAGAGTTAATAGAAGAACTACAGAAGCAAACAACAGACTTCTACAATATGAAGTTTGATAGAATCACTGAGATTTTGATGCCAGTGATCAAGCGTGTCTATGAAAATGAAGGCAATCGCTATAAGCGAATCGCAGTACCATTTACAGATGGGTCGAGTAAAGTGTTACCTATATCAGCTGATCTTAAAGAAGCCATAGACAGTGAAGGGAAGTCGGTCATCAAGGATATAGAAAAGGCAGTAAGCCTTGCGATAGTAGATGAAAACTGGAAAGAACACCTACGTGCCATGGATGAACTCAAAGATTCTGTGCAGGCTGCATCATTTGAGCAAAAGGATCCATTGGTTATCTATAAGATGGAAGCTTATGATCTCTTCGAGCGGTTGATATATAAAATCAATGAAGAGATCAGCTCATATCTCATGAAGGGACGACTTATGATCAATGTCAATGAAAACCTTCAAGAAGCTAAAAGCGTTAAAACAGATTTAAGTAAAACAACTGCTTCACGACAAGACCAAGCAAGACGAGCTGCTGCTGAAGGTGTTAGTGCACCTAAGGCAAAACCAGAGACATTTGTCAGAACAGACAAGAAGGTTGGTCGTAATGATCAGTGTCCTTGTGGGAGCGGGAAGAAGTTTAAACAGTGCCACGGTAAGATATAGGTTGTCTGATCGGTAGATTTGTTGTTTTTTTGAGCTGTATTAGTAAAATATAGAAATGCGACTCGTACTTATTCTTATCCTTTCATTTTTAGGCTCAAGCCTATTGGCTCAAGTGAGGTTCTCTGAAAAGCCTAAGATTCAGGCCCTCATGAGTAGATATGAAAAAGAAGGAAGAGCAGAAACCTCTATCAATGGTTGGCGTATCAAGTTGATCAGTACCACCAACAGAAGAACTTGGGAAAACGCAGAAAGCAAATTCAGAAGTTTATATCCAGAATTCAAGTACTCTAACAGTTATGAAAACCCATACTATAGCTTGAAGGTGGGAGCTTTTGAAACTAGATATGATCTTGAATCTTATCTACAAAGATTCAAGAATGACTTCAGAGAAGCTATACCTTTTAGAGATCGCATAGAAAAAACAGAATTATTTGAGACCGACTAGTTCTAGTCGGGGGTATAACAGAACAGGCCAACGCCAATCAGCGGGAATTGACTGGCTACTGCTCATTTCATACTTAGCATTAGTTGTTGTTGGACTGCTTATGGTCTATACGACCACATACAATGACAACATAGGAAGTATGTGGACCCTTCGTTCACCCTTTGGGAGTCAGCTTCTTTGGGCGGTGTTGTCTTTAATAGTATTGATAATTCTTTCTCTAATGGATTGGCAGATATGGAATAGTCTATCTCTACCCGCCTATATTGTTGGGATAGTACTCTTAGTTTTACTTTTATTGGTGGGTACTGAAATAAAAGGAGCCAAGTCTTGGATAAGTTTTGGACCTTTTGGTTTTCAACCGGGTGAGTTTGCAAAAGTCGCAACTGCTTTGTTTTCTGCATCACTCCTAAGCTCTGTGCACACTAAGCTTTCAGAGTATAAATCTCAGCTACTCGTATTGGGTGTCATGATGTTACCTGCATTATTGATTATCCTACAACCGGACCCAGGATCTGCACTCACTTTCGCATCCCTCATAATCGCTTACTACAGATTTGGTATGCCTGTCATCTACTACCTGGCCATCATCTCTCTTTTTCTAACTATCGTCTTCTCATTAACTCAAGGCTTTTATACTGTAGCGAGTGCTTTGTTTTTAATAGGAGTGGCATTTACCAGTAGGTTTTCAATTAAGGAGACAACGTCGATTTTCATATTTGCAGCCATTGCTTTGGCTAATATATTATGCTATCAGTTTGATTTGATGCCTTATGCAGTAGGTATCAGTTTGATTTATTTATTGGTGCACTTGTTTGTGATGAATAGGAGTCAGAGTCTCACCACTAGATTTTCAGTTCTTGGTGGTTTAGCATTGTTGTGTGTGATTTCACTTAGTAGTTCCTTTGCGTTTAACAACATACTTAAGCCTCACCAACAAGACAGAATAAATGTCTGGTTACAACCGGAAAAGTGTGATCCAAGAGGATCTCTTTATAATCTCATACAATCAAAAATTGCGATTGGCTCTGGAGGCCTCAGCGGCAAAGGTTATCTCAATGGCAACCTTACCAAGTTGAATTATGTGCCTGAGCAGACAACGGATTTTATTTTTAGTAGTATCGGAGAAGAGCAAGGATTTTTAGGTGGTGCAGGTGTCGTAGTTATTTTTCTCTTGCTCACCATCAGAATTATTAGAGTAGGAGAAAATTCTAATTTTAGTTTTATACGAGCATATTGTTATATCATAGCGGGATTCATCTTTACACACTTTTTTATAAACATTGGTATGACAATGGGGCTAAGTCCAGTCATTGGGATACCGCTCCCCTTCATCAGCAAAGGTGGTACTGCATTGATGGCATTTTCTATGATGGTAGGGATCACAATTAACATGAGTAAAGAAACGAGGTGATAAAATTTGATTTATTAAAAAAGTCCTCAACAGGTGGATCTCGACTTGGTAAAATAACAACATCACATGGTGTGATCCATACGCCTATATTCATGCCCGTCGGCACACAAGGAACAGTAAAGTCAGTGCCGCATGCAAACTTAAAGTCACTTGGTTCCGAAATTATTCTGGGCAATACTTTTCATTTATACCTTCGGCCTGGGCACGAGATCATTGAGAAAGCTGGAGGTTTACATAAGTTTATAAATTGGGACAAACCCATGCTTACAGATAGCGGCGGCTTTCAAGTTTATTCTCTCAGCGGCATTAGAAAAATCACTGAAGAAGGAGTTCATTTTAAATCTCCTATTGATGGATCAAAACACTTCTTTAGTCCAGAGAGAGCTATTGAGATTCAACAAAGCATAGGTGCTGATATTATCATGGCATTTGATGAGTGCACACCCTTCCCTTGCGAGTATAATTATGCAAGAAGGTCCATGCATATGACCCATAGATGGTTGGATCGATGCTTGGAGCATTTTGAAAAAACACAAGGACAGCATGATTATCCTCAGACGCTTGCGCCTATAGTCCAAGGAAGTACTTACGATGATCTAAGAGCGGCTTCCGCCAAATACATAGCCAGCAAAGGTTGTGAGATCAATGCCATTGGTGGCTTGTCTGTTGGAGAGCCTGCACCGATCATGTATGACATGACAGAAAAAGTTACAGAACACTTGCCTGTTGAAAAAGCTAGATATCTTATGGGTGTTGGGACACCACAAAATGTACTAGAATGTATAGACAGAGGTATTGATATGTTTGACTGTGTGCTTCCTACGCGCAATGCTAGACACGGTCATCTTTATACAGATCAAGGAGTCATCAATATCAAAAACGCCAAGTGGAAAGAAGACTTCTCTCCCATCGATAAGAATAGCACGAGCGAGCTCAGCAGGTCTCATAGCAAATCATATCTCAGACATCTTTTCGCTGTTAAGGAAGCTTATGGTACCGAGATAGCAAGCATACATAATCTCTCTTTTTATCTATGGCTAATTGGTGAGGCCAGAAAACAAATTGAAAAAGACAACTTCGTCAATTGGAAAGAGGATATGTTGGTTCGGTTAAATACACGCCTTTAGTTTTGGGATTATAAAAAGAAAACGCCCGATAATATGAATATTAATCGGGCGCCTCAAAACAAAACGAAAAACCAACTTTATCTTTAAACGTCTTAAGCAGACGATTTGATCATATACCCTGTCTTAATTTTACAGGAATTGTCTTCTTCTTACCATTTCTAAAAAGAGTAACATCTAAAGTGTCTCCAATCTTCGCAAACTTTAAGGACTTCTGAAGGTCTTCTGTATCATCAATTTGTTTGTTATTAACAGACACTATTATATCTCCAACTTCAATTCCCGACTGCTCTGCTGAACTATATCCAAATACTCTCCCATACCTGTCTTTAAGTTTTGGAAATCCAGATATGAAAACACCTTTATTTTGACTCACTCGTATTCCTTGTTTTCTGACATCTGGAATATCAGCAATAGATACACCCAGCATAGCTCTTTTAATATCTCCGCCCACTTCCATGATTTCATCAACTACCCTTTTGACAAGATTAGATGGGATGGCAAAAGAATAGCCTGCATACACACCTGTTGGTGAAGAGATAGCTGTGTTGATTCCAATTAAGTCTCCATCTGAGTTGACAAGTGCGCCTCCACTATTCCCAGGATTAACAACTGCATCGGTCTGAATAAATTCTTCAATAGTTTTATCAACCGCTATAGTTTTATCTCCTTGTATGATATCAAGGTCTCGGCCCATCGCACTGACGATACCTGCCGTTACTGTTGACGTTAAATTAAATGGATTCCCGACAGCGACTACCCATTGACCAACTTGAACGTTGTCAGAGTTAGACATTTCTAAATGAGGAAATGATTGTCCTTCTATTTTTATAACGGCAAGATCTGTCGATGGATCTGTTCCTATCTTCTTTGCCGAAAGTGTTGTCCCATCGTGCATCGTTACTTCTATGTAGTCAGCAAAACCCACAACATGATTATTGGTGACGATATATCCATCATCACTAATTACTACTCCTGAACCTGTACCTGCTTGAGGTCGCTCACCTCGATTTCTTCTATAACCCCAAAAGTCATCTTGATAACTTCTCTTTCTCTGCTGATAGTTCTTGGCCTCTTCATTTTGAGCGCTAATGTGTACCACAGCAGGGTTGGCTTTATTAGCTGCAATTACAAAGTCAGGAACACTTGGGTTGCTATAGATGTTGGTAGAGTTTATAGCATTTCCGACTTGATTGGTCTGATAGGTTTGAGCCGGTATCTGTTCATATATCACCGTGTCCTTATCAAAAGCTTTAAAAGCCCCAAAGGCGATCGCACCACCTATGATCCCTGCAATGACAAGCTGAAATAAACTTTTCATATTCTAAGGTTTCGTCTGTTGTTATGATCGTTGACTCTCATCAACTTTCTAAAGTTATATCAAAACGACTTCTAAAACCCAAATGTTTCTTGTCCAGAAATCCTTAACAGCACCTTAACAAGTATGTATTTCTACTAATATTTTAAACCTGCTTAGAGATCAGCTTTTCGATTTGTGAAGCCATCAAGCGATCTTTTTCAGTGATAGTATTGCCTGCGTCATGTGTAGTAAGCTTTATCTTTACTGTATTGTAAACATTGGACCATTCTGGATGGTGATTGAGTCCTTCTGCGATAAACGCCACTTCTGTCATAAAAGCAAAAGCCTTTCTGAAGTCTGAGAACTTAAACTCAGCATAAAGCGCATTATTTTCTTCTTTCCACATCACAAGTAATTAATTATCGGGTTAAGAAAAGGACCAGTCAAAAGAGCTTATCCCTTCTAAAGATGCTTCTAATAAATCAATCGTTGCTCGTACATCTTCTATGTGGGCCATTTCTATTGATTGGTGTAAGTATCTTGTTGGTATAGATATACCACCTGCTATAGATCCTCCCTTTGCATAACGTTGGATACCTGCAGTATCCGTTCCACCTGCAGGCAGGATCTCCATTTGGTAGGAGATCTTCTTTTCTTCAGCAAGACCTTTCATATATCTGACCATTCGATAGTCACATATCGTAGCCCCATCTAGTACCTTGATGGCTGTTCCTTCTCCAAGAGAGGTTATTCTTTCATGGGGTTGAGCCATAGGATAATCACAAGCTAATGTTACATCGAGATTGATACCGAAGTCAGGATCTATCCCTGACGCTGCAGTCATGGCACCACGGAGACCAACTTCCTCTTGTACAGTGAACACGCCATACACATCTACATCTAGGTCTTTTTTGGACATTTCCCGTAAGGTCTCAATCAATATATATACTGAAACTCGATTATCAAGAGACTTAGAGTTGACACAAGAGCCCATGACTACAAGGTCGCGCTCCCGAGTGATTGGGTTTCCGATGGAGATGATCTTATCCACCTCTTCCTTCTTCATCCCCGTGTCTATATAGAAGTCAGAAAGGTCTGGCATCTTCTTTCTTTCTTCAGGCTTCATGATGTGTATAGGCTTGGTACCCATAACGCCTAAAACATCTTCACTTCCGTGAATAAAAACTCTCTGAGCCGTCAACGTCTTAGGGTCAAAACCACCTAATGGATGAAATCGAATGTAGCCATCATCGTCAATATGCGTTACGATAAAGCTTATCTCATCCATGTGTGCGGCGATCATAACTTTCTTGTTGTCCTTACCAGCGGCTCTTTTGATGGCATGTACGCTGCCCATAGCATCTACAGTGACTTCATCAACATAAGGTGTTACCTCCTCTATGATTTTTTCTCTTATTCTTTGCTCAAATCCAGGAGCCCCTGGCACTTTACATACTTCTGACAATAAGTCTATATCGATTTTACTATTGCTCATTCTTTAATTTTCTGTGCACCAAATTAGTGATCTCTATTGGATCTAAAGGTTATTTATAGTTTTGTAGCTACTTTTTAACAACAACAGTTTTAAAATAATGATCATCACAATCTCTGGAGATATTGGCAGTGGAAAAAGTACAACCGGAAAGTTGTTGTGTGAGAAGCTTGGTTACAAATACCTCTCTACAGGCGCCATACAAAGACAGATAGCCGCTGACATGGGCATGACTACACTTGAGCTCAATCACTTAACCGACTCAAGAAGAGATATAGATGAGAAGATTGACTCTTGTACCAGAGCACTCAATGATACCGATGACAACTACATTGTTGACTCAAGATTAGCTTGGAATTTTATCCCTTCTTCATACAAGGTATTCTTGCTCTGTGATGAAGATATCGCAGCTGAAAGAATCAGCAAGGATGACAAAAGAAAAAGTGACGAGTCCAATCGAGAAATTCTACATCTAATTAGAAAAATCAAAGAGAGACGTAAAAGTGAAAAAGAACGATTCAAAAAAATCTACAATATAGATTTTGAAGACCATTCTAATTATGATCAAATTATAGATTCAGGATATTTTTACCCTGACAAGATTGTACAAATGATCTTAGATGGAATCGACAGGTATTATCTCCAGCCTTAGACCGCTGCTTTTTTCTTTTTCTTCAATGCAAAAAGCTCATCTCTATATTGAGCAGCAGTTATAAAGTCAAGATCTTTTGCCGCTTTTTTCATTTTTGCTTCCGTCTCTGATATCAATCTATCCAACTGATCTTTAGACATATAACTAACTACAGGATCAGCAGCAAGACTTGGCTCCATAGGTTCTATATATGCTTTTGGCTTCTTACCTCGTATATCAAGAATAGACTTTTGATTTAATATCTCTTCCTTAGTTTTAGAAATTGTCGTTGGAGTGATGCCATGTTCTTCATTATAAGCCATTTGTATGGCTCGCCTTCTATTGGTCTCGTCTATAGTTTGCTGCATGCTCCCAGTTACTTTATCTGCATAAAAAATAACCATACCATTAGAGTTACGTGCAGCTCTTCCCGACGTCTGCGTAAGAGATCTTGCGTTTCTTAAAAAGCCTTCTTTATCCGCATCAAGTATAGCAACTAAGGACACTTCAGGCATATCCAATCCTTCTCTCAACAAGTTAACACCCACTAATACATCAAAACCTCCTAGCCTTAGATCTCTTATGATTTCAACACGATCAAGTGTATCCACTTCAGAATGTATATATCTCACTTTGACATTGAGTTTAGTGAGATATTTTGTTAGTTCCTCTGCCATTCTTTTTGTCAGAGTCGTTACTAACACTCGTTCATCCGCTTCTATTCTCTTATGTATCTCTTCTAATAGATCGTCAATCTGATTAATACTTGGCCTTACTTGTATTGGTGGATCGAGAAGGCCTGTAGGTCTAACGATTTGTTCAACAACAACACCTTCCGTTTTTTCTAATTCATAATCTCCTGGAGTAGCACTTACATAAACCACTTGAGGGGTCAAGCTTTCAAATTCATCAAAGTTTAACGGACGATTATCTAGCGCTGAAGGAAGTCGAAAACCGAAGTTTACCAAACTGATTTTTCGAGCACGGTCACCTCCCCACATTCCTCTTACTTGAGGAAGAGTAACATGACTTTCATCTATAATCATAAGATAATCATCAGGAAAATAGTCCAATAGACAGAAAGGTCTCGTACCTGGTTTTCGGCCATCAAAAAATCGCGAATAGTTTTCTACACCATTGCAATAGCCAAGTTCACGCATCATCTCTACATCGAAGGTGACACGCTCTTTTATTCTCTTGGCTTCGATAAATCTACCTTCTTGTTCGAAGAACTTCTCATGATCATCCAACTCTCCTTCGATTTGTCTTAAGATTTGATTGAGCTTATCTTTTGGTGCGACATATAAGTTGGCAGGAAAAATAGCGGCTTCATTTAGACTGATTATTCTTTTGCCTGAGTTTAACTCTATTTTTTCGATAGCCTCTATCTCATCCCCAAAGAATACAACCCTAAAGCCGTAGTCAACATAAGGAAGATGGATATCAACAGTATCTCCTTTAACCCTGAATGTCCCTCTCTTAAAATCCCTTTCTGATCGAGAATATAAACTCTCAACAAGCTGATATAAAAGTCTATTACGAGATATAGTCTGACCTTTTTGGATTCTGATGATGGCACCTTTGTAATCATCTGGATTACCCATACCATAGATACAAGAGACAGACGCGACGATGATGATATCCCTGCGGCCTGACAACAAGTTAGAACTTGCACGAAGTCGAAGTTTATCTATTTCTTCATTTATCGAAAGATCCTTTTCTATGTATGTGTCACTTGAGGTGATATAGGCCTCTGGCTGATAATAATCATAGTAGCTCACAAAGTACTCTACCGCATTGTCAGGGAAAAACTCTGTTAGTTCAGCATATAATTGAGCTGTAAGAGTCTTGTTGTGCGTCAAAACAAGGACTGGTTTATTGACTTGAGAGATGACATTTGCCATCGTAAATGTCTTTCCTGATCCTGTAACACCTAACAATACCTGCTCCTCATCACCATCTTTGATGCCTTGGACCAACTGTTTTATTGCCTGAGGTTGATCTCCAGTTGGTATATAGTTAGATGTTAGTTTATATGCCATGCTTCTAAGAGGTATTATAACGCTTTTGAGTACACAAATATCTCCAAAAAGAAATGACATATTCCAAAAACTTAGATAGTCGATATGAAGTTCAATAGTTTTACTTTTGCGGGCATATGACAGAGAATTCTCCTTTGATTACAGATATATTAAAAGACCGTATACTGGTCATGGACGGTGCTATGGGTACAATGATCCAGAGATACAAGCTAACAGAAGAAGATTATCGCGGTGAGAGGTTTAAAGACTTTCACAGACATATAAAAGGTAATAATGAGTTGCTCTCTCTTACCAGACCTGAAGTTATTTCCGCTATTCATAAAGAATACTTGGAAGTTGGTGCGGATATCATAGAAACTAACACCTTCAGCGCAAACACTATATCTCAGGCAGATTACGAGATGGAAAACCTTTGCTATGAGCTAAATGTGGAGTCTGCAAGAATTGCTGTTGAGGCAGCGCAAGAATATTCTACTCCTGATAAGCCACGTTATGTCGCTGGCGCTCTTGGGCCGACCACAAGAACAGCATCTCTTTCTCCAGATGTTAATGATCCAGGTTATAGAGCTGTCACATTTGATCAGCTTGTCGCTGCTTATTTGGAGCAGGCAAGAGGACTTGTAGAGGGAGGAGTTGACGTCTTACTTATTGAAACCGTATTTGATACCCTGAACTGCAAGGCAGCAATGTTTGCTGTTGACACTTTATTTGAGGAAATAGGAAGAGAGTTGCCTCTCATGATTTCTGGAACAATCACGGATGCTAGCGGCAGGACATTAAGTGGTCAAACTGTGGAGGCTTTTTGGATCTCAGTGTCTCATATGAACCTCATGAGTGTTGGACTTAATTGTGCTCTTGGAGCGAAAGAGCTAGCGCCACACCTTAGAGATTTAGCAAAAATAGCAACCTGTCCGGTGAGCGCTTATCCTAATGCTGGTCTACCAAATGAGTTTGGAGAATATGACCAAACCGGAGATGAAATGGGTGTCTTAATGACAAATTTTTTGAAGGAAGGACATGTCAATATAATAGGTGGCTGCTGTGGTACTACTCCAGAACACATCAAGGTGATGGTAGAGTCGGCCAAAGAAATCGCTCCAAGAAAATTCGCGAAAAAATCAAAATATAGTCAGTACTCAGGTCTAGAGCCATTGATCGTTAGGGACGATCTCAACTTTATTAATATAGGCGAGCGAACCAATGTAACTGGTTCTAAAAAGTTTGCACGACTAATTAAAGAAGGTTCATACGAAGAGGCACTCTCTGTCGCTGCACATCAAGTAGAAGGTGGCGCTCAAATCATAGATGTCAATATGGACGAAGGACTTTTGGACTCTCAAGCAGTTATGAAGAAGTTCTTAAATCTTATGATGGCAGAACCTGACATAGCGAAGCTGCCAATCATGATAGACTCTTCTAAGTTTTCAGTTATTGAAGAGGGCTTAAAGTGTGTCCAAGGCAAGTGTATCGTCAACTCTATATCCATGAAGGAGGGAGTTGAAGAGTTCAAACGTCAAGCAAAAATTATAAAACGATACGGTGCGGCAACGGTGGTCATGGCTTTCGATGAACAAGGTCAGGCGGAAACAGTAGAACGCAAAGTTGAAATATGTAAAAAGGCATACGACATACTTATAAATGAGGTTGGTTTTAATCCTTTGGATATCATCTTTGATCCCAACATTTTTGCAATTGCAACAGGCATCGAAGAGCATCGAGAGTATGGGAAGAACTTCATTGATGCAACAGAGTTAATTAAAAAAGAATGTCCAGGTGCAAAGATAAGCGGCGGTGTAAGTAACGTGTCCTTTTCATTTAGAGGCAACAACAAAGTTAGAGAAGCCATGCATAGTGTCTTCTTATATCATGCTATTAAAAAAGGCATGGATATGGGCATCGTCAATGCAGGTATGATGGAGATCTATGATGAGATTCCAAAAGAGCTCATTACACTTTTAGAAAATGCAATTTTTAATAGAACGGAGACAGCTACTGATGACCTTATAACATATGCAGAGCAAGTAAAAGGAGGAGGCAAGACAAGAGTAGTTGATCTAAGTTGGCGTGAAGCCCCTGTGACAAAACGCATAGAACATGCATTAGTCAAAGGTATAACAGAATACATTGATGCAGATGCTGAAGAGGCAAGACAAGAACTAAACTCGCCTTTGTTAGTTATTGAAGGCCCACTGATGGATGGGATGAACGTTGTCGGTGATTTGTTTGGTGCGGGCAAGATGTTCTTACCACAAGTTGTAAAGAGTGCACGTGTTATGAAAAAGGCCGTTGCTTACTTGACTCCATTTATAGAAGAAGAGAAGGATGGCGTAGTTCAAACAAACGGTAAGATATTAATGGCCACCGTAAAGGGCGACGTTCATGATATTGGAAAGAACATAGTCGGAGTTGTATTGGCTTGTAACAATTATGAGATCATAGATCTTGGTGTGATGGTGCCAGCCGCAAAAATTTTAGACACAGCAATAAAAGAGAACGTAGATATAATAGGCCTGAGTGGTTTGATAACTCCATCATTAGATGAGATGGTTACCGTTGCGACGATGATGGAAGAAAGAGGTATGAAAATTCCTCTTCTTATTGGAGGGGCAACAACTTCCAAAACGCACACCGCAGTTAAAATAGAAGAAAAATATTCTGGCCCGACCATCCATGTTTTAGATGCCTCAAAGAGTGTTGCTGTTGCAGGCTCCCTACTTTCAAGTCAAAGTGTTGTTACAGAAAGTTTTATTTCAGAAACAAGGAGAAGTTACGCAAGAATAAGAGAACAAAGAAAGTCCAATACTTCCACCAAGAAGTATGTTAGTATTGAAGAGGCACGGAGAAAAAAACTTTCTTTAAATTGGAGTAATTATACACCACCAGTTCCAGAGGTTCTTGGTGTTGAGGTTTTAGAAAACTATGATATTGAAGATCTTGCTAAGTACATAGATTGGACTCCGTTCTTTTCAAGTTGGCAATTAAAAGGAAAGTATCCTGCTATTTTGAAAGATGAAATTGTTGGTGAAGAAGCTTCTAAGCTATTGGGAGATGCCAAAACTATGTTACAACAAATCATATCTGGAAAGTGGCTGACAGCGAAAGGCGTTGTAGGCTTTTTTCCTGCTAATGCAGATGGTGACGAAGTTGTTGTGTATGGTGATGAAAGCAGGACAACCGAAAATTATAGAATAACGAATCTTAGACAACAAAGAAAGAAGGCAGAAGGATTGCCTTATTTCTGTCTTTCAGATTTTATCTCTCCCGTTGGAGCAAAGCCAGATTATATTGGAGGATTTGCTGTTACAACAGGAATTGGTATTGAAAAGAAAGTAAAAGAGTTTGAAGAGGCGGGAGACGACTATAATGCCATACTACTAAAGTCACTTGCGGATCGATTAGCAGAAGCATTTGCCGAAAGGCTTCATCAGTTAGTAAGAACTAAATATTGGAACTATACTGATGAGCAAAGCATGTCTAATGATGAATTGATTAAAGAAAAGTATCAAGGTATAAGACCAGCACCAGGATATCCTGCTTGTCCAGATCATACGCTTAAGACAACTCTGTTTGAGATGTTGAGTGCAGAGGAAAACACAGGGATATTTCTAACAGAGAGTTTAGCCATGTATCCAGCAGCATCGGTAAGTGGCTTTTATTACAGTCATCCAGATAGCAAATATTTTGGCTTAGGCCAAATATCAGAAGATCAGGTCGTTGACTACGCTGAGAAAAATAGTATCGACAAAGAGATGGCCGAAAAAGCCCTATTCCCGAGTCTGAACTATAAAGACTAGTGTGGTTGATTTGGTTTGATAGGTATTATCTTTGATTGATAGAGAACTGACTACCTATTCATGAAATCCAATAGCGACCATAATCAGAAATACGCTGATGAAATCACTCTTGATGAGGTGATCTCCGCTATAGCCGACATAATAAGATGGATCAAGTCAAATATTTTAGGGCTTGGGTTGTCATGTTTAATAACAACTGCGGCTCTCCTATTCTGGTACACCCAACAAGATGAGTATTATGTTGCTGAGTTATCGTTTATGCTCAATGACGACAACAATCCTCAAATATCTGGTATGGCAGGAGTGCTTAGTCAATTTGGTATTGCTCCTTCTGGTGGCAAATACAATGTTGATAAGCTTTTAGAAATAGCTCAATCAAAAAGAATCATCGAGGCCACCTTGCTTAATGAAGTGGAAATAGGAGGTAAAAACAAATTCTTAGCCAATCATTTTATAGACATCCATAATCTCGATGAAACATGGATAGATAAAAGACCTCACCTTAAAGACTTTCAACTTGATATGGCCACTGTGAAAAAGCCAGATGGTCAATTTGTCTTAAAATCTCTGAAAAATAAAATAGCAGGAACCAAGCAAAACAGATCTGGTGCATTATTGACTTCGGACTATGGCAACACAGATTATATTATGTCTTTCTATATGAAGTCCCTTTCAGATAGTCTTTCTGTGACTTTTGTAAATGAACTTTATAAAGAGGTATCTGATTTTTTTGTTGCCAAGTCTGTTGAGCGAAGTCAAAAAGTCTTAAATCTAATCGTAGTGGAAAGAGACTCTTTAGCTGAGTTAATATCCAGTACTGCGCTCGAAGCAGCTCGATTAAAAGATAGAAGCGCAGGCGTAGTTAGCAGTCAAAATAATGTAAAATCTGCTTTGCTCGAAAGTAAATTGGTCGGATACCAAGCTGCACTTCAACAAATCACTGAAAATCTGGGAAGAGCAGAATATGCCGTTAAGACCAGTGCTCCATTAATTCAGCCTTTAGACTATCCGTCATATCCTTTATCGCCTCAGAAACCTTCGTTATTGAAGTATGCCTTAGTTGGCTTTATTTTGGGAATAATCGGATACTTAGTTTTGACATTTGGTATGAAGGTTATTAATAGAGTTTAGATACACTTCCACATAAATGCAGTAGGTTTGCAGACTTATCGAAGAGCATGAGTGAAGTCCAGAAAGAATCTCATTTAAGAAGTATCCTAAAGGGTTTAACATGGAGAATTATCGCTTCTTCTGCCATATTTGTGATTACCTATTATACCACAGGGGAGATGAATACGGCGGTAACAGTAACGTCGATAGAGTTTCCTGCAAAACTGCTTTTATACTATTTGCATGAACGTGGTTGGCAATCTATACCGAGAGGATCAATAAGAAGCATATTCAAATCTAAAAAGTAAGAGTGTCGGAGAATATTCATCCCATTTTTGATCAACTTGTTTCTCGAGGAGAGCGAGAAAAGTATTTCAACCAAAAGAGTCATGTCTTTTGGTTCACAGGGCTATCTGGTTCGGGTAAAAGCACAATTGTTAAAGGTGTAGAGCGAATGCTATTTAACAGTGGTTACTTCTCTCAAGTGATCGATGGCGATAATGTTAGATCAGGTCTTTGTAATAACCTCAGCTTCTCGATGGAGGACAGAGCAGAAAATATCAGGCGGGTTGCTGAACTATCAAAGCTCTATCTGGACTCGGGCATAATAACTTTGTGCTCATTTATCAGTCCAACGATAGAAATCAGGAAGTCTGCAAAAGCTATCATTGGACAAAACGACTTCAAAGAGGTTTATGTCAACACGCCTGTTGACATCTGTGAACAAAGAGACGTCAAAGGGCTTTATAAAAAAGCCAGAGCTGGAGAAATAAAAGGATTTACTGGTATCGACAGCCCATACGAAGCACCGATCAGCCCAGCAAAAGAAATTATCACTGCAAGTCAGTCAATAGAAGAAAGTGTAAACGAAGTTTTTAATTTTGTCATCCAAGAATCGAAACTCAGCTAATGGATTATAATCTTAGTCATATAAAAGAACTCGAAGCAGAATCAATCTTTATCATGAGAGAAGTGGCTGCCCAGTTCGAACGTCCTGCATTAATGTTTTCGGGAGGAAAAGACTCGATATTAATGGTTCACCTTGCGCACAAGGCATTTTACCCGGCAAAGATTCCTTTTCCTTTGCTTCATGTAGATACTGGTCATAATTTTCCTGAGACAATAGCATATAGAGATAGTCTTGTTGAAAAACTTGGGGCCAAGCTAATTGTTGGATCTGTTGATGAAGCAATTGAGTCTGGGTTGGTGACCGAAGAAAAAGGATTTAACGCAAGTAGAAACATGCTTCAGATAGCGGTCCTCCTTGACGCTTTGGAAAAAGGAAAATACGATGCTGCCTTAGGCGGAGCGAGAAGAGATGAAGAAAAAGCAAGGGCTAAAGAGCGATTCTTTTCACATAGAGATGAGTTCGGTCAATGGGACCCTAAGAACCAAAGACCTGAGTTATGGAATCTATTTAATGGGCGTAAAAACATGGGAGAGCACTTTAGAATCTTCCCGATCAGCAACTGGACAGAACTAGATGTTTGGCAATACCTTGCTGCTGAGGAAGTAGAGCTTCCTTCTTTGTACTTTGCTCATGAAAGAGACGTCTTTGAAAGAGAAGGCGCTTTATTAGCAGATTGCGAATTCATATCTAAAAAGTCAGATGAGATAGTTAAAAAAGAAATGGTTCGCTGTCGTACCATTGGTGATATGACCTGTACTGGCGTCTGGAGATCTACAGCAACAACCGTAGAAGATATCATCGAAGAGATCGCTACAACTCGTATGACAGAAAGAGGTGGCAGAACAGATGATAAGAGAAGTGAAACAGCAATGGAGGATCGTAAAAAAGAAGGATACTTTTAATCTCCCAAAACTTAAAATTAAGTCATAAATGACTAACAATACAGAACTACTCAGATTTACAACAGCAGGAAGTGTCGATGATGGAAAATCTACGCTAATTGGCCGTCTTTTATACGATAGCAAAAGTATCTATCAAGATCAATATGATCAAATCAAAGAAACTTCTGAAAGAAGAGGAGAAGAGGGTGTGAATCTTGCCTTACTTACTGATGGGCTTAAGTCAGAGCGTGAACAAGGGATAACAATCGATGTTGCCTATAGATACTTCAGTACACCTAAAAGGAAGTTTATCATAGCCGATACGCCTGGACATACGCAGTACACTCGTAATATGGTGACAGGTGCTTCAACGGCAAATGTTGCTCTTATTTTAGTTGATGCGAGACATGGTGTTGTAGATCAAACAAGAAGACACGCTATAATTGCTTCTTTACTTCAGATACCTCATATCGTTGTCTGTATTAACAAAATGGATCTTGTTGATTATAGTCAAGAAGCCTATGACAAAATCCAAGAGAGCTTTGAAGGTTTTGCAGCGAAACTTGATGTCAAGGATGTTCACTTCATTCCTATCTCTGCTCTGAAAGGTGATAATGTTGTTAACCGGTCAGATCAAACGCCATGGTATGAAGGTCCCACATTGATGTACTATTTGGAAAACGTACATATCGCTAGTGATCACAACTTCATTGATCAGAGGTTTCCCGTTCAGTTTGTTATAAGACCATATAGTGACGAGTTTCATGACTTTAGAGGATATGCTGGTAGACTTGCCGGTGGAGTAATGAAAAAAGGTGATGATGTGACTCTATTACCTTCTGGGTTTACAACCAAGATTAAAACAATCCATGGTGCCGATGGAGAACAAGATGAGGCGTTCCCTCCTCAGTCTATAACAATTGAATTAGAGGAAGATTTTGATTTAAGTCGTGGAGACATGATTGTTCGAGCGAATAATCAGCCAGAGGTAACTCAAGACATCGATGTTATGATGTGTTGGTTTGATAATACTAAAGCATTAAAGGAGAAAGGAAAGTTTGCTCTTCAACATACAACTCAAAACGTTAGATGTGTTGTTAAAGAGATCCGTTACAAGCTCGATATCAACACACTTCATCGCCTACAAGATGACAAGGAAATCAAAATGAATGACATCGCTCGGGTATCACTTAGAGTGACAAAACCACTGTTTATTGACTCTTATAGACAAAACAGAATAACGGGAAGTATTATCTTGATCGATGAGGTAACTAATAACACAGTTGCAGCAGGAATGATAATATAACTTAGTGAATCTATGAAGCAATCTCCGATCATTATTGCCGGATTTGGTCGATCGGGGACTACATGGCTTTCAGATATCATATCAAAAGCATTAGGTGGGCTTATCCTTTTTGAACCCTTTCACCCAGGGGTTTATGCAAACTCCAAGACTTATTGTTATTCATCTTCTTTACCACCTGGGAGAGATTTATTAGAACACTTAACACAATCATTAACTAAAGCTCCGCAAAAGAACTACTGGCTCTTAAGAAATCACCTCAACACTCCTTTGCAGGACAATTCTCAAGCATTTGTTGAATATATCTGGGGCAATACCGAAGTCTTAGGATTCAAAACCATTCGGTCTAATCACACATTGGCTGAGCTGTCTTCATCAATAGAAGGCAAAACAATCTACATACATAGACACCCCTTCGCTGTGCTTGCCTCAATTATGAATCGAAAAAACTTCTGGGAAGAATATGGTTGGGCATGGCACCAAAAGTTCTTTTTCAGCAGAACGTTCGAACACCCAATGTGGAGCAAGAGTCAAGTTGATACTCTAAGAAGAGTCTACACTGAAGTTCAATCAAACAGAGAAGAGACGATACTTGTGATGTGGTCCATATCGCTGATCATAAGTCTTCAAGAAATTGACAAATATGATGGCGTCCTAGTTTCTTATGAGGATCTATATCTTGACCCATACAAAGAGGCCAAAAGAATATTAGACGATCTCGGACATGGGCAAGCAGCTCTACACCCTTCTTATTTCTTTACACCATCATTGACAACCATGAATACAATACATAATCGTAAGGACCTTTTGAACACGGGAAGAGGATTTTTGGATGACTTGTTCTGGAAGACAAAGCTCGATAACCATAAAATAAAGCGATATCTTTTCTTGGTCAAAGAAGTGCTTACTGTTGATGATAGAGCGTTTGAGTTGGCTCATAAAAACCTATACATCTAAGACTGGTCGTCTTAAAAAGGCAAGGAAGCGACCCATTCCACAATAATTCTGATTTTTTTATGAAAAACCTTATCTTTGCGGACCTTTTGAAAAAGCGAAAGAAATACGAGTCATGGATATAGTACAGATAAACGTAGAGCCAAGAATTGATCTTGGTAAAAAAGCAACCAAAGCTGTTAGAAAAGCTGGATTGATACCTGCAGTGCTTTACAGCAAGAAAAATGGTGTTTCTCATTTTTCAACTAAACACGGTGATGTAAAGACCATGATCTTCACTCCTCACTTTAAGTTGGCAGAAATATCACTTGAAGGAACGACTCGTAAAGCGATTATCAAAGACATCGACTTTCACCCAGTGACTGATGAAATCATGCACATGGATTTTCTTGAGTTAGTTGATGGTCATCCTGTAATTGCAGATATCCCTGTAAGCTTCAAAGGTGTTTCCCCAGGTGTTAAAGGAGGAGGAAAGTTAATCCGTACACTGAGAAAAGTAACGGTTAAGACGAATCCAGAAAACTTAGTTGACACACTTTTCGTGAGTATCGACGATCTTGAGCTTGGCAGCGCGGTGCGTGTTAAGGACATCGAACTTCCAGAAGGAGTACAAGTCATGGTTGAAGGCGCAACGCCAGTAGCCAATGTGGAAGTACCAAGAGCTCTCAAGAGTGCCGATGCTGAAAAAGAGGCTGATGGTGGTGATGCTGCCGAAGGAGAACAAGCAGAAGGTGAAGCTTCTGAAGGATAATAATCCAGTTTCTTCAAGTCTTTCAATACTCGTTCTTTTAGTTCTTACACTATTCTATTCTTGTAGTAGTTCTAGATATAATGATAGTACAACATCCTATATCTCAAGCCAAAGGTCACAGATCGTCAAGACTGCCCGCAAACAGATAGGTGATAGATATAAGTATAGCGCCAAAGGCCCCAATTCCTTCGACTGCTCAGGCTTAGTATCATATGTCTACAATAAAGAACGTATACAAGTCAACGGCTCTGCTGCTAATATGTACAGTAAAGGAAAAACTATCCCGCTTCATAAAGCAAGTCCAGGAGATCTGATCTTTTATAAAAAAGATGGGCGCATATTTCACGTAAGTATCATATCAAGAAAAGAAAAAGGGAAGTTATGGGTTGTGCATAGCACGACTTCTCGTGGAGTTATTGAAGAAGATGTGTTGGCTTCACTATATTGGAAACCTATGATATATAAGACCGTAACTTTATCGTCATTCAAGTAAGGCTTATGTCGTGGTTTAGTAAATTTTTAAAATGGTTATCGATGGAAAAAGGTGAAAAAAGGATCAACCTCATTTTATTTGGACCCCCAGGTTCTGGAAAAGGTACTCAGGCAAAAATGCTTGAAGAGAAGTTTGACTTACTACAGATTTCTACAGGGGACTTGTTTAGATATGAACTAGGTAACAATACACCGCTAGGCAAAAAAGCCAGAACGTACATGGACAAAGGTCAGCTCGTTCCCGACGAAGTCACTGTAGCTATGCTCAAGAATAAACTCGAGATGCATCCCCATGTTAAGGGATACATATTTGATGGGTTTCCAAGAACGATTCCTCAGTCTGAAGCACTTGATGAACTTTTAAAAGAAAGAGGTGAAAGTGTAGACAGCCTCATCTCTCTTGTAGTTGATGAAGAAGAAATTGTAAAAAGACTATTAGAAAGAGGAAAAACCTCCGGGCGAAAAGATGATGCCAATGAAGAGGTAATCAGAGAGCGTATCTCTGTGTATAAGTCAGAGACCTCTCCAGTATACGACTACTATGACAAGCAGAAGCTTTCTCAGCAAATATCAGGTGTCGGAGATATCTCAGATATCAATGGTCGCCTAAATAGTCTTATCTCAAGCCTGGCCTAAACATCTAAACTTGGCAGATCAGAACTTCGTTGACTATGTAAAGATATGCTGTCGCTCAGGACACGGCGGTCGGGGGAGCTCTCACTTTAGAAGAGATAGACTCACAGCCAAAGGTGGACCAGATGGCGGTGATGGTGGTCGAGGAGGACATATCATCCTTAAAGGAAACAAACAGCTCTGGACACTTCTTCATCTAAAATATAGAAAGCATGTCATCGCAAGCGAAGGCGATAACGGTAGTGGTGCCAGAAAGACTGGGTCAGACGGTCAAGACGAAATTCTTGAAGTGCCACTCGGTACAATTGCAAAAGATGTAGAAACAGGTGAGACACTTTTTGAAATAACAGACGATGGGCAAACCAAGGTGCTTTTAAAAGGTGGTATCGGAGGTCTTGGAAATTGGAATTTTAAATCTTCTACCAATCAATCACCTCAATACGCCCAACCAGGAGGTGAAGGAAAAGAAGAATGGAAAATATTAGAATTAAAACTACTGGCCGATGTTGGGCTTGTTGGTTTTCCTAATGCTGGAAAGTCAACTCTACTTTCCGTCGTAAGTGCTGCAAAACCTAAAATAGGAAGTTACGCCTTCACAACACTAACACCTAATCTTGGGATTGTCTCTTACAGAGATGCCAGATCATTTGTAATGGCTGACATACCAGGTATAATCGAAAACGCACACGAGGGCAAAGGTCTTGGCATAAGATTCTTAAGACACATCGAACGTAACGCTGCACTACTTTTTATAATTCCTGCTGATACAGAAAGTATCAAGAAAGAATATGAGATCTTAGTTAATGAGCTTCAGATGTATAATCCTGAGTTACTTCATAAGCCAAGAATACTTGGTGTTTCTAAAAAAGATCTGATTGATGACGAACTTCAGACTATGCTTGAGGAAGATCTTCCGGAAGGTATTTCAACCGTTTTCTTTTCTGCAGTTTCTCAAGATGGCATCACTGAGCTAAAAGATCTAATCTGGGAGGTAGTTAGTTAGCGTATTTGCCTTGAGCAAAATCCATCGCATTTAATAATATATCACAAGCCTCTTCAAGTTCTGACATCGATATAATCAAAGGTGGAGCAAGTCTAAAGCTTCGATTGTTAAATAAAAACCAATCTATAATTACGCCAAGCTCAAATGCCTTCGCAACTATATGTTTTAGATATTTTCTGCGAGTTGGCTCTACAGCCATCATCAAGCCTACGCTTCTCACCTCTTTGATAATAGGATGTGCAGTTAATCTCTTTTGGATGTACGCCTCCTTTTCTTGAACTTCTTCTATTATGGATGTCTCTAACAGAACCTTTAAAGAAGCATCTGCTGCTGCACATGAAACAGGGTGACCTCCAAATGTTGAGATGTGACCCAGAGCTGGGTCTCTTACGATAGCCTCCATAATCTTCTTAGAGCTAACAACTCCTGATATCGGCATACCTCCGCCCATTGCCTTTCCAATCAGCAGTACATCTGGTATGACACCATAGTGTTGATGAGCAAACAACCTACCTGTTCTACCAAAACCACTTTGTATCTCATCAAAGATCAGTAACGTTCCAACATCAGCACACTTCTTTTGAAGCGCTTCTAGGTAATCAGCATCTCCTTTAATAACTCCCGCTTCTCCTTGTACAACTTCGCAAATAACACACGCTGTCCGACAAGAGATCTTTTGAAGATCTTCGATACTATTAAAATCAATGTGGTGGACTCCTGGCAACAACGGCATGTAACCATACTTATAATCTTCATCGCTCCTCAATGATTCTGCTCCTTGCGTTGAGCCATGATAAGCATCGCGACAAGCGATGATCTCGTATCTGCCAGTAAGCTTCTTAGCGATCTTCATGGCAAGCTCAGTCGCCTCTGTACCCGCAGATAGATAGTACACGCACTGAAAGTGTTCGTCCAACTCTTTTAAGAGCCTCGACGCAAACGAAACCTGTGGAGCCTGAACATGCTCTCCATAGACCATAGTGTGGGTATAAGAACTAACCTGATCTATTATGGCTTTAGTTACTTCTGGATGACAATGTCCGAGAGAGCTAACTGATATACCAGAGTTCATATCTATGTATCGCTTCCCCTCGCGATCGTATATATGCACACCTTCTGCTCTATCAACCTCCAAAAGCATAGGAAGATCACTCGTTTGACCTACATTAGACAAGTATAAGTCACGGATTGAGGCCATATTCTTTGTTTAACATGCTTTTAAATCCATTCTTAAGCAAGAAAGTCACCAAAACCATATTTTTGAAGACCAAATGTAGTTTAAATGAGGCTTTTTGTTTGTACTTAAAAAGCCTTCTAAATTGTGATCTATATGAAATACATAATATCCTTCCTCCTCTTTATTTGCTCACTTAGCGTAAATGCTCAAGGCATAGAGTTTTTTCATGGATCTTGGGAAGAAGCTTTGGTAAAAGCCCAAGAAGAAGAAAAATTAATATTCGTAGACGCATATGCGACTTGGTGTGGACCATGTAAGCGAATGGCCAAAAATGTATTTACCGATGAAAGTGTAGGCGAATACTACAATCAGGCCTATATCTCTTTGAAAATGGATATGGAGAAGCCCGATGGTCGCAAGTTTGGTCAAGAGTATC
Organism: uncultured Saprospiraceae bacterium; assembly: GCA_938022935.1. Classification (GTDB taxonomy): domain Bacteria; phylum Bacteroidota; class Bacteroidia; order Chitinophagales; family Saprospiraceae; genus JAJRXG01. The sequence goes on along the minus strand of CALIHL010000162.1, from coordinate 11,285 downwards.
CAGTATCGGCTTACCCAACACTATTCTACATAAACGAAAAGGGAGAGTTGCTTAAAAAAGTAGTTGGGGGGCGTGATGTGGAGGGATTCCTTGCTATAGGTCAGGAGATCGCTGGTTCTTATGACAGAAGTGGTGACCTAGCCGCTCTTTATGACGAAGGTAATAGAGACTTCGAGTTAGTCATGAAGTATGTCAAAGCTCTTAACAATGCTAACAAGTCAAGTCTCAAGGTAGCGAATGATTATCTGCGAGAAAATAAGACTCTCTCGCAAGAAGAAAGGGCTCAGTTCTTATATGAAGCTATGACAGCATCCGACTCCCGCTTGTTTAGTTTGTTCGTAAAGGATCGTAAGAACATTGAAAAGGTCATTGGAGCTGAAAAGGTTGAAGAAAAAATAAAAGAAGCTTGTTGGAAGACGATTCAAAACGCAATCGAGTTTGAATCTCAAGATCTGCTAACAGAGGCTAAAGAGAAAATGAGTAGTCATTTGAAAAATCAAGCTGAAGAGTTTGGACATTTTGCTGATTATGAGTTTGCAAAAGCTCAGGCAGATATCGCTCTTCTAAATAATGCTGCGCTGAACATAGCGAAGAAGGCTGCAAAAGAAGATCCAGAAAAACTTCACGATCTATGCAACGAACTTCTCCACTATAAATCAGTTGATGAGTCTGTGATGACGTCCTCTGAGAAAATTGCAAAGATGGCTGTAGATAAATCAGACAGTGCGCAGTATCTCTTTACATATTCTAAAATACTCTTGGCGAACAAGAAAACTAAAAAAGCGTTGAAGAGCGCAAAAAAAGCTCTTGCATCAACTGAAAATCCAGCTGAGCAAAAAGAGATACAAGAGTGGATTGAAAACATAGACACCAAATAAGTTGAAGTCCTTCTTTACAAAACACATTCTTGTTCTACTACTTTTTTTCTTTGCTCCGCAGCTTTGTGCATCCATTCGATTTGAATCAATAAATCTGGAGAACGCTTTTGCAAAAGCCAAGACAGAGAAAAAATTAGTTTTTGTAGACGCTTATGCTACATGGTGTGGTCCATGCAAAGTCATGGACAAGGTTTTTGATCAAGCGAGCGTAAGTAATTATTTCAATTCTAATTATGTAAATATTAAAATTGACATGGACGGGCCTCAAGGAGCACTCTTGCTCAATCAATATGGCGTCGTTTACTTGCCGACATTACTAATATTAAACTCTGAAGGCGAGGTGATTAGTAAGATTGATAAGTTGGTCTCAGGTGAAGAGCTCATTAATATAGCCCAGGAAGCGTCATCCCAAAGGCCGAGCAGTCCTACATCAGCTTTCAATAGAAACCCATTCTTAGAAACCAAGGATAATAATCCTTCGGTCAATGACTATAACCCTAACGACAAAGAGGCTATACTTTATGTGCTGGACGAAAAAGGATCAAGCGGCCGGCCACATATCATGTATCATGAAGCATACCTACATATGCAACTCAAAGATGGAAGGCAAGATGCTGTAGTTAAGAAGTATCTTTCCACTCAACAAGATTGGACAACAGAAAAAAATATAAGATTCATTTACGATTTTACAAATAGTGTTAAATCAGATCTCTTTAAGTACCTCATAAATAACCGTAGTCGCTTTGAAGAAGTTATAGGTACAGAAAAAGTGAAAGAATCAATTGCCTTTTTAATCAATCAAAGACTCGAACAAGGCTTTCCTAGACCAGGCTTACAAGAGACCGTTGATCTTTTTAAACACCTTGGTCCACAATCAGCAGAAGAACGTGGATATCTTTTCTATCTCGACAAAATGGAAAGAGAAAATGAAGAGCTGGAGTATATATCAACCGCTCAACAATATCTAAAGTCTGTGAATCCATATAATCACCGAGTAGCTCACAAGCTCGTCCTTTTCAGATTAGATCGATCTGACTACATGGATCATTTGGACAATTGTCTTGAGACTATGTCTAAAGCTGTTATAATAGAAGATCAGACACCAAGTTACTTTGCTACGATTGCTAAGATTTATTATTTGCAAAAGCGCAAAGATCTTGCTTTGAAAAACATCAACAAAAGTATAGAACTTGCAGCTACAAGGTCAGAAGACCCAACAGCGCTCCTTTCTCTCTGGGATAAGATAAACAGTTTATAATTTGATTGGACTTTGGTCATAACCCAAGTCAGACCAAGTATCTCCAGCTTTTAGATTTGTTATATCAATTTTCAATGCGCTAACATTGCCTTGATGAGTGGTAGCAATCTTGGCACCTCCCTCAACTTCTGTCCATCCTGTCCACGAAGTGTAGACACCTCCAACAGGTATGATACCAACCCACATTTTATAGCCAGTAGGCAGTCCATTATCATCGAGATACCATAAATAAGAATCTCCTGGTGTTACTCCTCCTGAATCATACGTAGCGAGTAGGCCTTCTTTTCCATCTTTATCAGTAGCCATCTTTAGAGAAACACCTTTGTCTAAGATTTTATAAGGAGCAGATAGCCAAAACATGTCATTACACCACATCGACCATGCCTCTTGGACAACCTTGTTAGACTCATCACCCTCTAAGAGCACATCACCTTGATATGCTTTACCCGTTACTTCATCTGGATCAAGATGAACGACTTTATCTGCCCATTTAACTAATGCGTCATTCTTAGTCTTATCCCATATAAAATCGTGTCCACCTGGAAATGACCATGATATGTAAGGAAGCGTATCCCAAGCTGCCTTATTAACCGCTTTCAACATTTGCTGAGCCTTAACTTGAGCGTCTTGATTTTCCATGACCGTTGGCGCAGATTCATGAACAAACAATCTAATGGCAAGGATGCCAAGAAGAATGAGCAAAAGAAGAATACCGATTCCATACTTTAAATACTTCATGAGTTGCTTTTAAGTTGTTCTATTCGTGTTTTGATTTGGAGTAGTCCTTTGTTGTATTGATCTAACAATTCAGATGAGACTTTTTTCGCCTTTCGTTTCTTCGCCAAAAGTTCATCCTTTGTTAGCTCTCTTAAAAAATCCAAAATATCATATTCTTGGCTCAATCTCCATCCTGCTCCATTTATTAATTGCCAAGTATCACTTTCGTCTTTGCCAATAAATAACACTGGCCTCTCTTTTTGTAATGCGCTTAAGGCTTTAGAAGGTACACATATGTGTGTCCACCTATCCATCAAAGAGACAATATGGATATCTATCTCGCCCAACTCCTCTTCAGTCAATTCTTCTTTGATTATTACGTGCTTAAAATCTATTAACTGTGCTGTTACATCTTCCGATTTTGAACCTTTACAGCATAAGACAAACGAGTGGTTTTGGGGATTCAAGCTTTTAGCTATCCTGACGATTGCCTCAGCATCATGTGCTTCGCCAATAGTTCCAGCATAACCAAAGACAACCTTCTTCTCTACACTTTCAACAGCATGCTTCTCTTTTGGCAGCGTATTTCCTTCTCTTATACCAATTGGCAAAGACAATCCTTCAGTCGTAGGATAATACTTGGCTTGTAGATGCTTCAACTGAGCTGCTCCCAACGAAACAATATAACTAGGTGGAGCTGCCTTCAAAGAAGATTCATAGTGCTTGAAGAGCACATGGCTTTGATCAATCAAGCCATTAGCAGCAAATGCCTCTGGGTACAAGTCCATAGACCATAGCATCCACTTTTTATTCTTTAGCAGCTTTGAAGACCAGTAATTAAGAAAAGGTGGATCTGTCATCATGATGTATACATCAGCTTTAGTTGACAAGGCTTTTTTTACCAACTTTCTTCCTTCAAAATAGGTAGAAAAGAGTCGTCGCCATTTTACTTTTCCTTCATAACTGCCTTTTATATATTTTACATCATTTGTATCACGTCGATTGCCAACAGTCACTACCGAGATCTCAAAGCTATCATCGACCTTTAAATAATCAACAAGCCTGCTAGCATAGTACCCAGTTGCTCCTCTATCCGGTGGATAGTTTCTATTGACTACACAGAGCTTAATCGACTTACTCACCAATCACTTTTTTATAGAAACTAAGGTAAGCTTTAGCCACTTGTTCTTTGTCAAAGGTGTCTGATGCAATCACCGCATTTTTTGACATCTCTTTATACTCTTCTTCTGTTTGGCCAATGAGGGTCCTAATTGCCTTTGCTAACGATTCCCCATTTAGCTTTTCAGAAATGACTCCACAACTATTTTTCTCTATGACCTCTTTTACATCACCAACATCTGTGCTTATGATAGGTAAGCCCGAAGCTAACGACTCCCACACTGCCATCGGACTTGCTTCTCTTATGGAAGAACAAATGTAATAATGGTATTTACTCAATAGTTCTGTATCTATTTTTTGATAGCCTAAAAAAGAGACATTAGATACATCGCGCTCTTTCATAAGTAGGTCAAGAGAAGATTTATAAGATGATTGGCTTTCGAGGACTGGACCTATGATATCAATTATAATTTCTTCATCCTTTAACAATGAAGCCGCTTCTATTAACAGCTCGATACCTTTATGAATGTTAATGTAGCCAATCATCAAAAGTCTAACTGGAGAAGATCTACTTCTCACTATTGGTGATAAAAGGTTGCGATCAACCGGTGCGACTAAAACAATAGAAGATGTTTTATTCTTAATTCGTTCGCTTATGCTTTGATAGTAACTTTTTGTTCTCTCAGATGCATATACATAACCAGAAGGTAGTTTTGAAAGCAACTTAAATAGACCTTCAACAAACTGAGGTTGATATGTGTCATTCATATGCCAATAGGCAGGGATCCCCGCAAGCTTAGAAGCGATGACTCCTTTGATTTGCCAAGACCCATTGCAATGAACGACATCTGGCTTTTCTTTTCTCATCAATCGGATCAGTGAAATAATCTCTGGCACAAAAAAGGCTAAATACAAAAGTGCTCCCCACGGGTCTTTTGTCATAGGATGCAATCCAACCTCTTTATAATTAAGATTTAATCGTTCAAGTGATTGAACATACTTTTCAGATCCTTTGGGTACAACGATAATTGTATTGATTCTACCCTTTAATTCGTTTGCTATGATCCTGATGCGCCCTATGGCGCCTCCTCCTCTACCCTCTTCACTTATGTTCAGTACCTTATACATAATCAAACCTTCTTAAAGTATGACCATAATATTCTTCACACAACTGAATTGACTGTTCATTAAAGTTATTCTTCCAATCTCCAGCCACCCCTTTTCTTAAAAATGAATTAGCTTGTTCCTCTCCTCTATTTCTGCCCGTTTGATTTTTAAAACTATGCTTGTCTACTATGCTTGATATATCTTTCTTGGCTTCTATCTTATACCAATCCAGTATCCTTTTCAACTCAAGCTCTGAGTTTTCCAATAAGTTTTCATATTTAACAAAGATCAAATTGTCATCATTAGGGTCATAGCTCACGACATGTTGCCCCCAATTGATGTTTTTACCCCCAACACTAAATGAATTGTGGAATGCATTTATAAAAAGCGGCATTGTTTTCTTTATATCAGTAAAGTTCTGATCTCCTAATAGTCCTCGCCATTTCTTAACCAACTGACCGTGCTTTCTTTCTCCACTCATCAAAAAATGAAAATATGCAGACGTTATAACATCTCGTCCATCTCGTATCAGTACAATCGTTTTGTAGCTCGTTGGGCCGATGTGATGTGCATGTTGTATCGCCCTTCTAAATGGAAGAGCAGAATTTCTTGGAAAAGGAAGGCCCATCAAGTCCGCTAGCATCTGACACAGCCATGTGCCGCCTGACTTTGGAAACTCTACAACTCTTATGTTATTAAAAACAGGTTGTAAGTGCTTCCAGATCACATATCTCTGTAAAGAGTGGAATTTAATAAGAGGCTCAGGTCTTGTTTCCATGTTTCTAATTAGAAGGAGAAATCATTTTTCTTCCAAAGTTCAAAACATCATAGATCAACTGAGGCGTATAATTAAAGAGTTTCTTTCTCTTCTTTAAGTGATCAACTTTTACCAGGATATTATTCTTAGCATGCCGCCACTTAAATTTTTCCTTTAATGTATAGTACAACAATGGCTCTTGTAGATTATGAAATGTTACCTTGTCATAAATGCGATACCACAAGTCCGCATCCTCTGCCCACGTCACTGTTGGGTTATAATATCCATGCTTTTCAAAAATCTCTTTCCTAACCATAATTGTAGGATGAAAGACAAGTGGCTTTTTGAAAACATTGCTAATGATGTCGGTGTGCTTTTGCGGAAGCAAATGCGTGTCAGCCTCCTTCAAATCTGCTGTCCTTCTAACAATACCGGCACCAAGTATATCAATATTATCATGTTTATCCAGAAACACAACTTGTTGCTCAAGCCTACTAAGAAATGACTCGTCATCTGCGTCCATGCGCGCGATATATTTTCCATTCGCTTTCTTTATTCCTTTATTAAGAGATGCAGCAAGGCCAAGGTTAGTCTCATTTACAATTATGTTAATTCGATCATCTTCACCTTGATATTCTTGGAGTATTGTCAAAGTCTCATCTGTGCTTCCATCATCAACCATAATAAACTCAAAGTCTCGATAGCTTTGTTGTAGCATACTGTCTACTGCTCGTTTTAACGTGCCTGCAGCATTGTAACAAGACATGACTATCGAAACTCGAGCGCTAGTCATTGAGTTGATATTTTCTTTTATAAATCAAGCTCGCAATGATACCCGATGACAATCCAAAAAAGATCCAATAGTTAATTGAAAAAATAGAATCCTCACTAATACCAAAAAAAGTCATAAAGCAAAAGTAGAACAAGATGCATTTCTGAAAAGATGACATCAGTGGTTGTAACTTATATGTGTACCACACCAATCGAAGTTGTATCAAGATGTGCAACCCACCTAATATCAACCCAAGACTGCCAAACAAATGGACCAAATCTGATTCTGGCGCCAAAGGTATGTAGTCTAACACGGCACTTATATCAAAAAAGGAAGCATAGAGCTGTCGGTGGAAGAGCTCGGTATAAACAGGATACCCTCCAAGGCCCACACCAAATGGAAATTCAAGAATGATATTATAAGCATTTAGAAAAGAGTAGAACCTTGTATCATAGATCAATTCATTAAGGTTTGGCAAGAGCCAAACAAAGAAACCAATTGCTCCAATCAAAAGAATCATTAAGAATTGCTTTGGCTTGCGAACTTTAAAGATCAGTGTCGCACCAATGATCCCGATAATCATACTTCTGATACCAAACCCCGTGATTATGGCAAGAAATAGAACTAACAACTGCTTAGGTCTACTCTTCAGTACAAACAAACAATAACTAATCATGAAGCCAAGTAAGTATCCATACCGTTGTTTCACGATCCCAAAGTCGTCTAAGCTTTGCACGAAGACTTCGTTATATTCATCAAGGTAATAGGACCAAGAGTTATAACCTAAGATCATAATTGCACTAAAAGTCATTAGCCCAATCAATGGCCAAAAGAGCAAAGACATCGCCCGCTTAAATCGGTTTACAAAGTCATCAGGCACCTTCTGGATAAAGAGATGCATAACAACAGCGATAAACAAAAACAACTCTTGATAGACCAGCCAAAAGGCATTAGCATATGGAGACGCTAAGCCATTGGCCATGTAGATAAGCATCAACGAATATATGGGCCAACCACTCTTCCATCTGGCTTCAACCTTAAATATCTTAGTTAGGATAATCAGACTTAGAAAGGCAACCCCAAGATAATTATTAAAATTCAGCGCACCACCACCAAGGTTATCAACTGCCACATCGACTCCAATAGCTTGGGTCAGGTAATAGTTGAGATTTGTGAGTCTTAGCAGACCAATGATCACAAAGATGTTGATGATGCCAATCCGAAATATTCTATTTGGCTCGTATGTCGCTATGTCCCTCAAGTAAGAATGATAACTCTATGTACTTGCGAAGATAAGATTGTCTGAATATTGTATCGATAATTCGTAATATCGCATCCAATGGCTTATGTAGTTTCCGCACGGAAGTATAGACCGCAACTTTTCGAGGATGTTGTAGGTCAAGAACATGTAACCTCAACGATTAAGAATGCTCTTCTTAATGACAAGTTGGCACATGCATTTTTGTTTTGTGGACCAAGAGGTGTAGGAAAAACAACCTGTGCTCGGCTTTTGGCCAAGGTTATCAACATGCCAGACCCAAAACAGGCCATCCAAGATGGAAGTTATGCTGAAAGTGACATTGACATCTCGCTCAACATCGTCGAATTAGATGCCGCTTCCAATAACTCTGTAGAGAACATTAGGACACTGATCGAGCAAGTACGTTTTCAGCCCCAACAGGGACAGTACAAGGTGTTTATCATTGATGAGGTCCATATGCTCTCCCAAGCAGCCTTCAATGCCTTCCTTAAGACTTTAGAAGAGCCTCCGCCATATGCCATCTTCATATTAGCGACAACAGAACGACACAAGATTCTGCCTACCATCCTGAGTAGATGCCAGCTATATGATTTTAGAAGGATCCAAATCCAAGACATTATCGTTCAGCTAGAGGCGATAGCTGCTAAAGAAGGGATAGAGACAGAGCATGATGCACTTTACGTCATTGCTGAGAAGGCAGATGGTGCGATGCGTGATGCGCTTTCGATATTTGACAGGATCGCTAGTGCCAGTGCCAGTAAGATAACCCTGCAGAGTGTTGTTGATAACCTTAACATCCTTGACTTTGACTACTTCTTTAAAGCTACTGAACGGATCTTAGAAGAAGATGCAACGGGATTGTTGTTACTCATTGATCAGGTGTTAAAAAATGGATTTGAGGGAGACACTTTTATGAATGGTCTCGCACAGCATATGCGTAACTTGATGTACTCAAAGCAAGAACCAACGCAGAAGATGTTACAGATGAGCGATGTACTTAAAAACAAGTACATGAACCAATCCAATGCGATCTCTTTTGGCACTATTATGACCGCGCTTAACTTAGCCAACCAAGCAGATTTAGACTATCCAAAAGCAAAAGACAAAAGACTTCATGTAGAAGTGGCTTTGCTCAAGATTTGCTTTGCAAGTAGGAAGGCCTTGCCTGTCCTTCAAGGAGAATCAGTTCAGCCTATTCAAAAAAAAACTAGTCTTGTAAGCACTCCTTCTACTCAAGCACCTACTAGTACTCAGCAGCAACCGATCATTGATGGCGCTTCCGCAAATACTACTCAACCTATAGTATCTGTCGAAGAACCAGTTAAGGAAAAGGCTCAAGTTGAAAAAGTAGCAGAACCTACACCAACGAGACCGATGGCAGTAACGCCTCCTAAGCCTTCTGCTGCACCTATACTGAACACGCCAAGCATCTCTTCAATTGAAGACTTGTTAAAAGAAGCAGAGGTTGAAATCTCTAGTAGTGAAAAAGCAGAAAAAGCAGTCAGCATAGAAGATGTCGATCAGATCTGGACAGATTATGTAGCAGGTATCGAATCTGCAACAACATCTGGTATACTCACTACTGTAATTAGAAAAGTTGTTGATGGAAAGATTATAATTACCGTTCCTTCTAACATCGCCAGAGAAGAGATTCAACAGGAGGCCAAGCTATATGCAGATATAAGAGATCACTTCAATCAAAGCGATCTTGAAATCAAAGTAGATGTAGATCGAGCGCAATTTCCAGATTTGGCGGAAGCCAATACAACAAAGGTCGTAACACCAAAAGAAAAGTACGATCACCTAAAAGCAATGAACCCTCTTGTTGACGAGCTAATTGAAAAGTTAGATCTAAAACTAGATGAGTAGTTCTTCTGTTAATAGAAAAAAGAAACAATGTCACTTGTAGAATCAACAATGCTTCCTTTGGGCACAAAAGCCCCCAACTTCCATATCAAAGATGTTATCTCTAACAACTATTATAGTTTTGATGACTTAAGATCAGATAGAGCTACCGTTGTGATGTTCATCTGCAATCACTGTCCCTTTGTTATCCATGTCAATCCTGAGATCGTTCGTATAGCCAACGATTATAAAAGCAAAGGTGTATCATTTATCGCGATCAGCTCCAACGACGTTGATAATTATCCAGAAGATGCTCCAGATAAGATGAGTATCGTCGCTAAAGTGCTTAAGTTTCCATTTCCTTATCTATATGACAAGTACCAAGAAGTTGCAAAAGCATACGATGCTGCCTGCACACCTGACTTCTATGTATTTAATGGTGCTGACGAATTGACTTATAGAGGTCGGTTAGATCAATCTCGACCAGGCAATAGTATTCCATTAACTGGCGAAGACCTAAGAGCGGCTATTGATGCAACGATTAGCAACGAGAAAATAGAGGACCAATATCCAAGTGCTGGGTGTAATATAAAGTGGAAGTAGTCTATTGGTGTTTTGTCTTTGGAATTAGATATCTTCATCAAAGTTCTAAATACATACATTATGCGCCTGTCTTCTTCTTATCTACTCTTTCAAATCATTCTATTTGCCAGCTGCGCTACTCAGCAGACTGTCTCTACTATCCAAGAACCACTTGATGCCGGCAAAACAGTCATACTCAAGTCTAACCCTTCTCATAACATAAGAGAAGGCTCGATGCAAAAGAGCAAGGCGACTGCAAAACAATCTGTATCGGACAAAACAGAAATCCTCTGGGATAAATGGGGCGTTCCGCACATCTATGCCGAAAACAACGAAGAGCTCTTCTATGCTTTCGGCTGGTCTCAGATGCATAGCCATGGCAATACTATCTTAAAGCTTTATGCTAAATCAAGAGGAAAAGCTGCCGAATACTGGGGTGAAGAATTCGTGCAAAATGACGTCATGGTGCACACTCTTGACTTCCCCCGTATCGCCAATCGATGGTATCAAGAACAAACACCAGAGTTTAAAACGTACATCACTCAATTTGCAAAAGGCATGAATGATTATGTCTCTAAACATCCTGAAACGGTAGAAGAAAAATATAACATCGTACTTCCTGTCCAACGAGAAGACATATTGAAGCATGCCATATTTGTCCTGTACAGTCGCTTTATAGGAGGAGGAGATCTTCAAGATGTGCCCCGTTGGGAAGAGCGAGGTTCTAACACTTATGCAGTTGGCCCAAGCCGAAGTGAAAGTGGAAAAGCGATGCTTGTAATGAACCCTCATTTACCATGGTTTGATGAGTGGCTATTTTATGAAGGTCACTTTAACGCCCCTGGCATTCATACCTACGGAGCTACACTTGTTGGCTTGCCAACATTGGGCATCGCTTTTAATGAACACCTTGGTTGGAGTCATACTAACAACACCATAGACAACTCAGATCTATATGAGATAACACTTAAAGACAATGGTTACATAGT
>CALIHL010000161.1 GCA_938022935.1 uncultured Saprospiraceae bacterium | reverse complement strand
CATACCTACTTTCTTTAAGGCCTTACGACATGCTGGAGCAATACCCGTCAACATCATTGTTGGATCTGTACCCATCACACCTACTGACTTAATCTTAGCTCTTGGCTTCAGTCCAAGCTTCTCTCCAACTGCTTCACTTCCTACCAGTGCAAGGGATGCTCCATCAACAATAGCTGATGAGTTACCTGCATGGTGTACGTGATCTATAAACTCAACTTCTGGATATCTATCTAGTGCTACGGCGTCAAAACCGCCCATCTCACCGATCATCGCAAATGATGGCTGAAGATTTGAAAGCGTATCAACCGTTGTACCTGGTCTTACATTCTCATCTTTGGTGAGCATTGTGATACCATTTACGTCAGTGACATCGATCCTCGACTTAAACAAGCCAGCTTGCTCAGCTGCCAAAGCTCGTCTCTGCGATTCTACAGCGAAAGAGTCCACATCGTTTCTGCTAAAGCCATACTTAGAAGCAATCAAGTCAGCCGATACTCCTTGTGGTATAGCGTGACCTGGAAGTGCTACTGCTGGATCCATCATCAGTGCTCCTCCATCAGACCCCATCTTCACACGAGACATGCTCTCTACTCCTCCAGCAATCAATAACTCAGAAAAACCAGACTTCACATAAGCGGCAGCTTGATTGATAGATTCAAGACCTGAACCGCAAAACCTGTTGAGCGTTACACCACATAGGTGATCACCATAACCTGACTGCTGTGCAGCCGTCTTTGCGATATTGGCTCCCTGGTCCATGACTTGTGTGACACAACCTAAGATCACGTCTTCAACCAACTCAGGATCAAACCCGTGCTTGGCCCTAAGTTCCTTAAGTACTTGTGTTACAAGATGTGTAGGAGTTACTGTATTAAGAGCTCCTTTCTTATTGCCCTTTCCCCTTACAGTTCTAATGGCATCATAGATATAGGCTTCCATAGTTATTATTTGTGTTTTTCTTGAATATTTAGTCAGGTGCGCTAATTACGCCTGTCACTTTAATAACAGTCTACAAACCTGATAGTTTTACGTATTGCCTTATTGGCACATTTGCCAATAGAATAAGCATTCAAATGTAAACCAATAAAGTGACTATGGGCAAGAGTTTATTGTGTTTTTTAGTTATCAGCCAGAACAATATTAAAGATTGAAAGTTGGGTTATTGTCACAAATGCTGCATATTGCGCATTATTTGGCATTTTCGCCAATAACCTGAATAGATAAGTATGGAAACGACACTTAGCTCTACACCAGTTAAAAGCCCACGTCCTGGCAACAATCCGATTAAAAGAAAACCAGGCCGTCCAACTGCTGATGCGGAGATCAATATCGAACACTTATGCGATGTTGCGGTTAACATATTTGCGGAAAAAGGATATTCAGGTACTACAACTACTGAGATAACAAAGAAAGCTGGTGTCGCAAGATCATTGATACATTACTACTTCGGCAATAAAGAAGAACTTTGGAAAGCATCCATCAAGAGATTAGCCAATGAGTTCATCACACAGTTCGAACAATCAAAGAAGATACATAAGGATCTCGATGGTGTTCAGATGATAAAGGTGGTCATCAGACAATTGGTCCACTTTTACGCTAAGTACCCAGCATTCCCTAAGATCGTTGCGCAAGAGATGGATGAGCACTCTGAGAGAAGTGAGTGGATCATCACTAACTTAATCTACCCACTCTTTAACCTAACTGGAGAACTCTTCAAGAAGCAACGTAAGCTGGGTAATGTCAAAAGAATCAACAAGGAGTTTCAACCGAGTCTACTGATCGGTATTTCAAGTAGCTTTTTCTCTAACCCGTTCTTGATCAAACATCTTTATGATGTCGATACCAACGATGAAGAAGTAATCGAAAGATATGCCGATGCCGTGGTAGAGATATTCTGTCATGGGTTTGTTACGAGGTAGCATCATTTTGTAGCCTTCCTTTTTCTTCTCCAATCCTAAGGTGAACTTTAGATGGATCTTTATATGCACTAACCTCAACCATAAAGACCACACCACTTCTCTCACAGTTCCTACCACTCCATCATAAAAGGATACCGTTACTCTTTTGCGCAACTAACTTATCCATTAAAAACATCAATTTTATTAATTAACATCGATAAGCTATTCTTACTTTAGGAGATTACTGCATGTCATATAGGAGAATATATTGGGTACTCATCCTTGCTTTATCAAGCCAATATCTCTGTGCTCAATACCGTAGTATCTCCAATCAAAAAATAATAGGTGTCAGAGATGGGCTATCCGATAGAGTTGTATTGGGTGTAAGAAGTGATTCATTAGATAATTATTTCATACACACGCCTATCTCCTTACATCGATACTCTGATGATGAAGTGCAAGAGACGGTTATACTGAGCAGTTATAATCAGAACGTAAACATTATAGAAACGTCAAAGGACTTTCTAACAGTGAACAAGGAACAGTGTGTCACTGTAATTGACAAAAAGGCATTTGTGATTAGTGCAAGTCATTGCATTAAAGAGCACATAGATGGCGAAATAACATTAATGACATCTTCTGATAATGTTATCAAGATACTCACAAAAAATAATCAAGGGATACAAATCTACTATGAGCTAAGTGCTAATTCTGAAGGGATAAACATCCTATCAAAAAATGAAATTCAAACCAACGAGAAAATACTAGCAATAGAGAGAACAAAAAGTTCTGAGATACTATTCATCAATGACAAGGATCAACTGATCAGTACGACATCAGGCCGTATACACATGGCTGAAGAAGGCCAAATCTATGACAAGAGCTATACTCCAAAGATTTACTATGACAAAGTGTCATCATCCACTTATTTCTCTTACAACAAGTATGAAGGCATTTATAAATACGATGGACAAAAGGTTTTAAAAATCTGGAAAAACGGATTTATAGATTTAATAGAGCGTGATGACAAAGAGAATCTTATGCTGGGTCTTACCGGAAAAGTTATCATGCATCTGGATGAGTTACTGATGTTATCTACAGATGGAAGATTAAGAAACATGTCTCACCTTCTAGAGCCCAACAATAGGATATTAGGTATTCATTCTAATGATTTTGAAAAAAACATACTTTTCGCTTCGTACAATGGACTCTATCATTATTCTTTTTTACCACCTGGAATAGAGTCTTATCTCCGTAGACCAGATGTCAAACCAGATGATTTTGGTTATGTAGTCAGGTCTTTTACAAAAGGACATAATGATCATGTCAAGGTAGTAAAGGAAAGTGGTAATGGGATTTATGAAATTGAAAAAGATGATCCATTTATCAATACCAATTTTACAGCACTTTTTGGATATGGGACAATATGGATAGAGTATCTACCCGAGAAAAAAACGTATTGGGTGCTACAGTATAATCAAGATCGTACGAGCACACTTTCTTCTTACAATCATATCACCCAGAAAATCAAAAGGTATAATCTAAAATTAATCGGAGAGAGGTTTCATATAACAGACAACCACATATGGATCACTGGACGCAATGGAAAAGATGGCAGAATAGTAAAACTTGATCCAGAGTCTGGTGCTCAAGAATTAATGTGGGAATCATATCTTAAGGATAGAAATCTACGAGCAAGCTACTTTACAGATAACTTGTATTTCTTTGGCACTCGCGCTGGACTAATATTATACAATCCTATCTTAGACAAAGTAGATGATGCTTTCTTTGAAGAAAGCAGAGATTTGTACGTTTCCAATATCCGAGTATACAACAATGAGTATTGGATTGGCACTTACAATGAAGGACTTCATATATATAATCACGACCTATATCTCATAGACAAAATAGATGTTGGAGAGTCCGCCGCCAGCAATACTGTCGCAGCCATTGAGCTTGATAACTTTGGGAATTTTTGGATTAGCACATTTGATGGTCTAAGCATACTCAATGAGGACAAAACACTGATTGATAGAATAGACTATACAGATGGTATCACAAATTCTGAATTCAACAGAGATGCTTCTTTCAAATGGGGCAATGACATTCTTTTTGGAAACTTGAATGGATACATCCGTATTAATCCTCAGAAATACCTTAGCCATAATTCTACCAAGATCTATAAGTTAGATCAAATAACCTACTTACTTAAAGATAAGACTCTTATTGAGAATACGCCAGGTCACGAATTTACAATCGATGGCGTACCAAGCAGAATGAGTCTCTCTTACAACTTGCCTGGCTTCACAAAGGAACTTAGGAATCCTAAACTCAGAGAACTAAATATATCTATAGAACCCAGTCTAGATAGTATACATATCACAGATTCTGAAATAAACATATCTGGTCTCGAAAGCGGCACATATACTATATCTGCAAGCCCTTCTATCATTGATCAAGATTCTATAGTTCTAAGCCAATTTGAAATTCAAACTAATTACAGAGATCTTTTATATACACTTTCATTGATCGGCCTAATAGGCTTTTGTAGCTTTGTAATCGCCAGGAGGATCATAGATCAAAATAACAAGCGAAACCAAGAACAGCTAGCGTTGACTAAAGAATTGTCTGAAGTAAGAATGAAGGCGCTTAGATCTCAGTTGAATCCTCATTTTGTCTTCAATTCTCTCAACTCAATCCAATACTATATCCAAGTAAACGAGAAGAAGTTAGCGCGTAACTATCTTTCCAAATTTGCACGACTCATGCGACTTTTTCTTGAATCATCGCACAACGATCTGATTTCACTAAAACAAGAAATAGAACAACTCTCTCTATACTTAGAGTTAGAGAAAATGAGATTTGAAGACAAATGGGAGTATGACCTAAATATCGAACAACACATAGAGCAAGAGACCTTTCAGATACCTCCTATGATCTTGCAACCCATCATTGAAAACTCCATCAATCATGGATTAGGGCCATTAAAAGAAAGAAAAGGTAAGCTCAACATAACTATTAAGTCAAGAGATCAAAATATAGTCATTGACATAGAAGACAATGGTATAGGACGTGCGGCTTCACAAAAGATCCAAAAGCAAGCATTAAAAAAACACAAGTCTCTATCAACATCAATCACAAAAGAGAGAATTGAAATTTTCAATCAATCAAAGAATGGTAAAATCTCAATTAACTACATTGATAAAGTTGATCCTAAGAATCGAGCTACTGGAACATTGGCCGTAGTCAAAATAAAACATAACGAATCATGAAGCATACGAGAGCTGTAATAATTGATGATGAACCAAAGGCTTGTAAGCTTCTCAAACTTCTGATAGAAGAAGTTGACTCTTCTATTGAGATTGTCGATACATATACTGATCCGCAAAAAGCTCTACAAAGTATAAATACGATCGAAGACTTGAATCTGATATTCTTAGACATCGATATGCCTGGCATGAATGGTTTTGATTTTGTCAAAAACATTAACTCAAAGGACTATTCTGTAATTTTTGTGACCGGCTACGACGAATACGCTATCAATGCTATGAAGATAGCTGCAGCAGGATATGTCCTAAAACCTATTAATACAGAAGAACTGGAGCAGGCTATTGATCACGCAAAACAGGTAATTGATCAAAAAAAGAGTAAAGAAGCCAATGACATACTTATCCAAAACTTGTCTTTACAAAACATGCTACAAAAGAAAATAGGCATTCCTTCTGTAATGGGTTTGGATTTTATAAAAGTACAAGATATAATATGTTGTGAAGGGGTCGATAAGTACACAAAAGTAAAAATCGAAGGGCGAAAGGAAATATTGAGCTCTTATAACATCGGCGAGTTCAACAAGCTATTAGCAGATGCTACCTTTTTTCAAACACATCGGTCACATATCATCAACTTATCTAAGATCTCACAATATCAAAAAGATGGCACCATCATAATGGAAAATGGTTCATTGGTACCACTCGCGCGAAGGAGGAAAGATGAGTTTCTACAACTCGTCACTTCTCTTAATAGATGAAGCCCATGCGCTGCGCATGCATTGCCCATCCATCAAGTAGACTTAACCGCTTACGGCGCAAATCCCGCCGCTCCTCCAATGCAATGCAAATAAGCCCTATGAAACAAGGATGTTTGTGATAACATAATCACAAACTAAAGTCATGAATCAAATTTCCAAACGTGAGACAGAAGTTCTCAAACTAGTTTCTTTTGGTTTAAGTGCAAAAGAAATATCCAGTCAACTCTTCGTATCCGAGCATACGGTAAACGCGCACAAAAAGAATATTTCTATTAAACTCAATAGTAGAAACATTGCTGCGATGGTAAGAAAAGGCTTTGAGAAAGGAATTCTAACTATCCAACACTAAGCATCATGAATATAAAAAACTTACTCATAGTATCAATTTTTTTGATGCTCAACACATCCTTAATACAAGGCCAAAGTGAAGTAGAATTACTGACTGAAGGCATTGTGTTTCCAAGACTAACTAAGGTAGAAAGAGATGCCATCGCAACTCCAATTGTGGGACAGTGTCTTTATAACAAAGATGTACACAGAGTAGAATGCTGGAATGGCACGAAGTGGAGTTCACTGCCATATTCGATAGAAGACGTAGATGGAGACACGAGAGTACTCGCTGAAAGCAGTCATGGGTCGGACGAAGACAATGTCACTATAGCATTAGATAATACTCTTCACTATAGATTCACAAAGAACAGTTCTAACATGACCAGGTTAGAGATGTTAAACCTCAGTATGGGTTTCGGCATAGGACAAAATGCAGCCTTGAATAATATCAACGGTATTTGGAATACAGCAATTGGACAAGATGCACTCATGGCTAACGAAGATGGTAATAGCAACACTGCTCTTGGTGCGTTTGCACTGTTGACTACAACATCAGGAGCTAATACTGCCATCGGCAAAAGCTCTATGCAATCACTAACAACAGGGGCAAACAATACTGCAATGGGTTGGGGAGCGATGCGCAATGGGCAAACTGCATCTGGCAATACAGCAATAGGCATCAATGCATTAAAAGTTAGCAATGGAATAGGGAATGCAGTTTTGGGGAACAACACTATGTCGAGCAGTATAAAAGGAGACAACAATGTTGCTATCGGAACTGAATCTTTGAACAATACAGATACTTCTTTTATGGTTGCTGTCGGGTATAGATCACTTAATCAAAGTGGCTCTGCTTTTGGAAATACTGCAGTTGGTGCATATAGTCTTGAAAATGAAAGTTCAACTGGTCTAAACACTGCTGTAGGTTATAAAGCACTTAGTACGAATTCTGGCAACCAAAATATTGCAATCGGATCATCCTCACTCTTCAACAATAAGGGAGGAAGCAATATAGGAATCGGAGTCAACACGCTTATCAATAATGAAGGAAACAATAACCTAGCCATTGGGACTGCAACGCTAACAGCAAATACTACTGGTGAAAACAATACATCCCTTGGCAATTTAAGTATGATAAGTAATTCCACTGGTAAAAACAACACGGCAATAGGGAGTTTTGCACTATTTACAGTTGCGTCAGGTCAAGATAATGTCGCAATTGGTTCTCGAGCCGCATTAAATACAACAGGAGGTTTCAATGTGGCTATAGGAAGCGAAGCACTTGAAAACAGTGACACTTCATATATGGTTGCTGTCGGGTACAGATCGCTAAGGCAAACTGGTCTTTCAATTGCAAACACAGCTGTCGGGGCGTTTAGTTTAGAAACCGATAATTCATTTGGATATAATACGGCTATAGGCTTTGACGCACTAAAAACTAATTTTGGATCTCAAAGTACAGCCATTGGTTTTTCTTCTTTATCTACTAACATAGGCCAACTGAACACGGCCGTTGGCTTTTACTCAATGAAAAACAATTCAGGTGGTTACAATATCGCGATCGGGGGAAATGCACTACAGGATAATAAAGGAGACAATAATATAGGCATAGGTGGCTATAGTCTTGTAAAAAACGAAGGGGACGAAAATATTGCAATTGGCATAGCAAGCTTGGCGAGCAATTCTTCAGGCAAGTTCAACACGGCTATTGGTAGTACAAGCATGAATGCTCATAACTCCGGTGACAACAATACAATTATCGGCCACAATGCTAAAAAAACCAGTACTTCTGGTTCCGATAATACGATCCTCGGAAAGTCAGCAGGTGAAAATTATGGAGGGTCGTCAAGTGTATTTATCGGATATGAATCTGGTTTTAATGAAGCAACTGATAACCGACTACATATTGCGAACAACGCTTCCACTTCTCTTATCTATGGAGAATTCGATAATGAAAAAGTAGAAATCAATGGTAGCCTAAAAGTAAGAGATGTTATCAATCTAACTGCGCTCGCATCAGAACCAAGCAGTCCTACGTCTGGTGATATCTACTTAGACGATGGCTCTTGCTCGAGCTGTAGCGGGCCAACACTGCGATATTTCGATGGTGCCATATGGAACAACTTATAAAATCACATTCAACTAAATATATTAATAGTGAAATACACAATAATACTTTTACTCTTTAATCAATCATTTCTCTTTGGCCAGTCAACGTTTGAATTAGAATTAAATTCAGATGGAGTTGTGCTTCCAAGAATTGAGAAAAGCGACAAAATGATGTTAAGCCCTAAAGAAGGACAAGTATTTTATAATCCTGAAGAGGGAGCATTGATGTATTACGATGGTGCAGATTGGATATCTCTTAAAGGGCAAGTAGTCGTCAACGATATAGATGAAAACTCTTATGGCACAGTAAAGATTGGAGGATTAAAATGGATGACCAGCAACCTCAATACAACTAAACTAAATGATGGCACACCTTTAACGATGGGAGCCGGAGGAAGTAGCTTTCAAGGAAAAGGAAATAGCAAAAGTGCTGGAGACACACCGACATACTGGTACTACAATAATGATTCATTAACTCATGCTCAATCCTACGGAGCACTTTATAACTTCTGTGCAGTGGCTACAGGAAATCTCTGTCCAAGCGGTTGGCATGTCCCTACAGATGCCGATTGGGACAACCTTATAACAAGTTTGGGTGGATATAGTATAGCGGGTGGAGCCATGAAAGAAACAGGATTTTCACATTGGCTTTCACCAAATCGAGATGCAACAAACTCAAGCGGCTTTACCGCTCGTGGTAGCGGATCATATCTTGGGGGAGAATTTTATGGCCTCATGATTGGCGCAAATTTTTGGGTATCAGATAATAGCAGCTCAAATAACGCCTTTTTCAAATGGCTTGATCATACTCTACGTTCTATCTCCGAAGAAACAACTAGTAATTCTTCTTCTGGATTAAGTGTTAGATGTGTCAGATAAACAGCTTCTCTTTTACTAAAATCATATGATATCTAATAATCACTAACATTCAACTAAATGAAAAATCTATTAATTACACTTTTACTCCTCAGCCAAATTACACTATCAGCACAATCAACTTTCGAATTAGAACTAAACTCCGACGGAGTTGTGCTTCCAAGAATTGGAAAAAGCGACAAAATGATGCTAAGCCCTAAAGAAGGACAGTTGTTTTATAATCCTGAAGAAGGAGCATTGATGTATTACAATGGTGCAGATTGGATATCTCTTAAAGGGCAAGTAGTCGTCAACGATATAGATGGAAACTCTTATGGCACAGTAAAGATTGGAGGATTAGAATGGATGACCAGCAATCTCAAAACAACTAGATACAATGACGGCTCTACTCTAACAAAGGGAGGTAGCGGTAGTAGTTTTTTTCAAGGTAAAGGAGAATTAAAAAATTCTTCTTGCACACCGACATACTATTACTACAATAATGACTCGACAGCTTATGCTGCAACTTACGGAGCATTATATGACTTCTGTGCAGTTACGACAAGCAATCTATGCCCTTCCGGTTGGCGGGTGCCAACAGAAGCCGATTGGAATAGTGCATCAGCTGCTTTAGGAGGAGAGCTCACCGCAGGCGGAGCATTAAAAGAAACAGGTCTAGTACATTGGAATTCACCCAATACTGGCGCCACTAACTCAAGTGGATTCAGTGCAAGACCAGGAGGCGGTTATCATCAATTTTTCGGGTATTCAGATTTAGGAAACGTAGCATACTTTTGGAGACTTTTCAACAATGGTATTACGGATATATCAGCACATACGAGATTACAACATGATAGTGCCAGACTATTCGGACGAAGTGAAGACAACCCAGTAACAGCGCAATCCCTTAGATGCGTTAGATAAAATCACACTGTATCAACTATTCATATGAACAGCGGATTCACTATCGGTTCTCTTTTGGAGACAGACATGAATCCGTTTTTTTAAGCCTACTACAAGTTGTTAACTTTACGCCACAAACATACATATGCGCAAAATCGAACACATTGGCATAGCAGTTAAAGACCTGTCCAAGGCAGATGAAGTCTACGAGCAACTTTTAGGTGTAGCCCCATACAAGCACGAAGAGGTGAAGAGCGAACACGTGACCACTTCTTTTTTTAGAGTGGGCCCTAATAAGATCGAGCTGGTACAGTCTGATCATCCCGATAGCGCCATATCAAAGTTCATCGAGAAGCGTGGAGAGGGATTGCACCATATCGCTTTTGATGTTCCTGATATTCTCGCTGAGATGAGTCGACTGAAAGGGCTTGGATTTCGGTTACTCAATGAAGAGCCAAAGAAAGGAGCGGACAATAAACTCATATGCTTTGTACATCCCAAGTCTGCCAACGGTGTCTTGATCGAGCTGTGTCAGGAGATACCATCTGATGCAATTTGATACATCCACGATCATAATAGCGATCTTAGGCGGGTTTTTAGCAGGCGTTGTCAACACACTGGCTGGTAACGGTTCAGCCATCACCCTGAGTATCATGACAGAGATCATGGGGCTTCCGCCAAATGTCGCCAATGGAACCAACCGCGTAGGCGTACTCTTACAATCTTGGTCATCGAGCTACTCCTTTTTTAAAAACAAAAAGATAGATTTCGCTCAAGCCAAATGGCCTATTATCTCCGCCTTTCTTGGAGCAGTGACAGGCGTACTTGTAGCTATCAATGTGTCCAATGAAGCCTTTCAGACAGTCTTCAAGTATTTGCTTGTGGTTATGTTTTTTGTGATTCTGATCAAACCAAAGCGCTGGCTAAAGAATCAAGATATAGAAATCATAAACCACCCACTTGCTTTACCTATGTTCTTCTTGCTTGGCTTTTATGGCGGATTTATCCAGATGGGCATGGGCATTGTCTTCTTAGTCGTTACAGTACTCATCCTCAAGTACGACCTCATCTCAGCTAATGCCTTAAAGACGATTATCGTTGCAATATATACCTGCATAGCTGTTGCTATGTTTCACTTTAGTGGATTGATAGATTGGAAGGTCGGCTTAACCATCGGAGTGGGTCAAGCAGCAGGTGGGTACCTAACAGCAGAGTTTGCATCCAAATATCCCTCAGCTCAATACTGGGCTTATGGTCTACTAATTATCATGATACTACTTTCCATATTAAGCACCTTTGGTATCTTAGAGTTGAGCTAACGAAATTGAGCGCTGATCTAATATGAAGAAAGGGTCCATCTTTCTATTACTAGTTTTTTTATCAAGCTATTCTTGTAAAGAAGAAGTACAAGTCCTTGACCCATTGCTAGAGATTATCGATCAAGCGCCATCGTTTGTCAAAGACATCATGGATAGTACATCTTATGAAGTTCAGATCATCTATACACAAGTCGATCGAGACGAAAAGGGGTATCCTCATCTACAATCATTTTATATCAACCGAGATGATGACCGATACTTTTATCCTGCCAGTACTGTAAAGATGCCAGTGGCATTTTTAGCACTTCAAAGGATTAACGAATTACAAGAGTCAATACCTGAAATCAACAAATACTCTATATTAGAATACGGCGCAGGACACACTCCTCAGCAAGCTGTTAGTGCAGATAGTAGTTCAAGTACAGGTTATCCTAACGTGGCGCATTACGTCGAGCAGATATTTAGCGTAAGTGATAATGATGCTTATAATCGTCTATATGAATTCTTAGGTCAAGACTACATCAATGAAGAGCTAAAAGACAAAGGCATATTTAGAAACTCTCGGATCAGAACACGAGTTGGTATTAGCGGCTTCGATACCGAAAGCAATCGCTTTACTAATCCGATTACTATCAAAGATCACAAAGGCAATATACTTCATGATCAAGAAGAATATGAAGCGATTTATAATCAGTTTCCAAGCCTCAATAAAACTTCCAAAGGAGTTGGATTCTATGATGACAATACAGAAAGTATAGTAGAAGAACCATTTGATATGTCAGAGAAAAACTTCATCAATCTTGTGGATATGGAAGCCTCATTACGACGTATTATATTCCCGGAACTATATGATGCTTCGGAGCGCTTTGATCTTTCTCAGAGTCAGTATGATTTCCTCTATTCAATTATGCCTAAGACGCCGCTTGACTTTGATTTTCATCAGGTTCATGCGGATGCTTACTATGATAGTTATGTTAAGTTTTTCTATAACGGAGACAGCAAAGAGCCAATCCCAGATCATGTCAAAATATTTAACAAAGTAGGTTGGGCATATGGTACTTTAACAGATTGTTCTTATATAGCAGATGTTAAAAACAAAATAGAGTACTTTCTAAGCGCAACTATACTTGTAAATAAGAATGGCATCTTCAATGATGGCAACTATGAATATAAAGAAAAAGGCCTCCCCTTTTTTAGCAAATTGGGAGAAGCTGTTTATAATTACGAATTAAAAAGAAATAGGCACAACACACCTAACTTAAAAAGATACAATCAGTAACAATGGAAATGGATTGGCAAGCTACACTTACTAAGTATACAGAATCTTTGATAGACTTTGCTCCTAAGCTTTTAGGTTTTATCGCAGTCTTGATCATAGGCATGTGGATCGCAAAGCGACTAACCAGCCTCATAGAAAAACTATTAACCAAGTCTAATCTTGGCCCAGAGCTTAATGGTTTTTTCTTAAGCATGGCTTCCTTAGCACTTAAGTTTATTGTTCTTCTTATAGCACTTGGTATTCTAGGTTTCGAAGTATCTGCTGTTTTAGGGATTCTAGCAGGTGTTGTTTTCGCAGTTGGTTTAGCCTTACAAGGGTTTATGGGCAACTTTGCTTCAGGCATTACCATTGTGTTTTTTAAACCCTACAGAGTTGGAGACTGGGTTCAGATAGCTGACTTTTTTGGAAAAGTAGAAAGCATACAGATATTCAATACCACACTGATTACACCAGGAGATAAAACTTTGATTATCCCTAATGGAAAAGTAACAGACGATGTTATCACCAACTTCTCTATGAAGGGTCATATGAGATTAGAACTATCAGTAACGATGCCTTATGCCGAAAGTTTTCCAAAAGTAAAAGAAACCATAAAGGCTGCGCTCAAAGATTATCCACTGATCCTCAGCGATCCAGAACCTATCATTGGTATTGAAACATTTGATAGCCACAACATCATCGTTACAGTACGGCCTTACATACATCCTGATAATTATTGGGATGTTACATTTGATCTTAACGGCAGAATCAAAGAAGCTTTCCACAAACAACAAATAAAAGTAGCATACTCAGAAGGAGTAGAGCTTGGGACTATCGGAGATTAAACAGTCACTTTCGTAAATTTACTTTCTTGTCCCAGCGCCTTAATTAGAAAGTCAGGCTGGCTACCGTTCAATATCCAAGTAGGCACTGAAGCTTCTTGTGCGATCTGTGCTGCAACAAGTTTAGACTTCATGCCGCCAGAGCCTTGATCGGATTTGCCTTCACCGACTTGATCAATATGGACTTGTAAGTCAGAGACTTCTTCGATTAGTCGTGCGTCTGGATTTGATTTTGGATCACTGTTATACAAACCATCTGTATCAGTCGCCAACACCAAAAGGTCTGCCTTGCAAAGCACAGCAGTCAATGCTGCTAGCTTGTCATTATCTCCAAACATGATCTCATCAGTCGCAACAGTATCATTCTCATTTATAATCGGAAGAAAGTTAAACTGTAATAAAGCCTCTATCGTATTTATAATATTCTCTTTAGAGTCCTGATTTTTAAAATCATAGTAGGTTAGCAAGCATTGCGAAACTGGAATGTCATAATCACTAAATACTTCTTGATATATCTTCATCAATTGCACTTGGCCTATAGAGGCTAAAGCTTGCTTTACTTTTATAGAACCAGAGTTGCGCATCTTAACAACTTGTCGAGCTGCTGCTATCGCGCCACTCGATACAAGGATTATCTGATGACCTGCTTCAGTAAGCTGCTGGATCTGATTAGCTATGTCCTCGATCTTCCCACGGGAAATCCGAGATGAACCTTGAGTCAAGGTAGAAGTGCCGATCTTAAGTACGATTCGTTTATATTTCATCTGATCTGACCGTTACCAAAAACATACCATTTATTTGTCACCAGTTGATGTAAACCCAAGGGGCCACGATGATGCAGTTTATCAGTGCTGATCGCTAACTCTGCACCCAACCCAAACTGCCCACCATCTGTAAATCTCGTAGACGCATTATGATATACAGCAGCAACATCTACACTATCCATAAAGAGTCTCGCTTCTTCTTTACATTGAGTCATAATGGCTGCGGAGTGCCCTCCAGAATATTGATTAATCAAAGTCACAGCTTCTTCTTGATCATCCACCAGTCCAATTGCAATCTTCATGGCGAGATACTCCTCACTCCATTCTGATGATAGATCTTGACCAGCTATCTCTTTACCCTGAAGCGCATCACTAACAGCGCCATCAATTAGAATAATAACATTGGCTTCTTCTAATTTTTCAAGCAATTGATCCAAGCGCTCACTCAACTGAGGCAAGCTTTTATTGATCAATACTTTATCAAGAGCGTTGCATGCTGATATCTTATCGGTCTTCGCATTGATTATGACTGACACAGTTGTCTCCCAAGGCGCATCATCATGGACATATAGAAAGTTGTTACCTCTACCACTGATTAACACTGGACACTTGGCATGCGTTTTTACAAACGCTATCAGTCCCTCTCCTCCTCGTGGTACGATTAAGTCGAGTGGTCTATTTGGGTTTTTCAAAAAAGCTTGAGTCTCTTCTCTCTTAAGTTCTAAGAGTTGGACCCAGTCTGTAGAAAGATCATTTTTCGTAAGTGCTTGATGCCAACAATCAACAAGGATACGATTAGAGTGCACTGCTTCCTTTCCACCTTTTAGAAGGATCTTATTGTTCGACTTAAATGCAACCATAGCTGCTTCGATGGTGACATCGGGACGAGACTCATAGATAATCATGACTGACCCAAAAGGTGCTGTTCTATTTTCTATTTTAAGTCCGTTAGGGTGAGTATGTGTATAGATTATATTTCCGACAGGGTCACTATCAGATATGATCTCCTCGACCGCTTTTATCATCAGCTTAATCTTCTTATCATTGACGATGAGCCGATCGTACATAGCCTGATCATCACCTCGCCAAGCGGCAAGATCTTTAGCGTTAGCTGCTATGATCTCATTGCTCCTTTCTAAGAGCTGAGCCTTAACAGCACCCAATACTTTATCCTTGATAACTGTTGTAAGCAGTACCATAATTTCATAAATGACTATGCAATATTAAGAAAGTCTGAACGGATGATTAATAATTAACAGGCTTAAGGCAAATTACTAAACAGAAAGATGATCAATCAAGTTAATCAAGGCACTAAATAGTCACCTACCCAATCATTGTCGATTCTCTTGAACGAAGCTCTGATGTGTCGCTCTCTATCTAACTTTAGATAACCAATCTTTGACAAAATGACATTGACTTGCGCAAAATGTAATTTGTCAGAATCGTAACTCACCTCCTCAGGATCTCCTACTGAAGTTCCTGGTGCCAATGTTGTCGTATAGTCTTTTCTATACCTCAAAGAAAAATTAGAAAGATCTGCTGTATCAACGTTTTTAACTTGTGCCACACCTTGGCAAGTTACTTGGACTTGATCGTTGGAATCGTAAAAGAGTAAACTGACTTGGTCATTTTGATCTATATCTCTAAGCTTAGCGCTTCTTTGGTCTGTATAGAAAACTAACGCATAGCCTCTTTCTATAGCTCTTAACACAACAGATCGTTGACTTACTGTACCTGCTTGATCAGAAGTCGCAAGAGACATAATCTTAAAAGGACTTTGTCTTTCTACAAGTGCACTTTCAAGTTTTGACCAGATGGTGTCTAAAATAGCATGCAAGCTATTAGTCTTCATCTCCGATCTGCAATACTAACTTTCCTTGCTTCTCACCAGAAAACAATCGTTTGAAAGTTGGATAGAAGTTTTCTATTCCTTTTTCAACGTGCTCTCTTGATTTAATTTTGCCTTGGGCGACCCACTGTCCAAGTTGCTTAGCAGCTTCTCCATAACGATGAGTAAACTGTATCACTACGAAGCCCTCCATCCGCGCACCATTGACTAATAGTGACAGGTAGTTCGCTGGGCCTTTTACATTCTCCTTGTTGTTATACTGAGAGATGGCGCCACAGATCGGTATGCGTGCACCTTGGTTGATGCGACTTAAGGCGATATCAAGAATCTCTCCTCCTACATTATCAAAGTAGATATCGATACCTTTTGGACAGTGCTCTTTGATACCAGCATAGACATTATCGTTTTTGTAATCGATACACGCATCAAATCCTAACTCCTCTACAACATATCTACACTTCTCTGCACCTCCTGCGATACCAACTGCTCTACATCCTTTTATCTTTGCTATCTGCCCGACTACACTTCCTACTGCTCCAGCCGCTCCAGATACAAGAACGGTCTCTCCTTCTTTAGGTTGTCCTATGTCCAGCAAACCAAAGTATGCTGTGAATCCTGGCATCCCAAGCGTCCCAAGATATCTTGGCAATGGCATCAACTCTGGATCTACTTTGACCCAGCCATAGCCATCTGTCACACAGTACTCTTGGATATTGCTCATCCCATAAACATGATCGCCTACTTGAAACTTCGGATGCTTGCTATCCACAACTTTTCCGACTCCACCGCTTCTCATTACTTCATTGATCTGTACTGGTGGGACGTAAGAACGCGCATCGTTGATCCAGCCTCTCATAGCCGGATCCAAAGACACATAAAGCACTTTTACTAAAAGTTGACCGTCTGTTAAAGCTGGGATTTCTGTTTTTTCTAATTTCCATACTTGTTCTGATGGGAACCCTACTGGTCTTTCATTAAGTAAAAGTTGCGTATTCATATCTCTTGTTTTTCTAATTTAGATTGGATGTGCTCTGCTATCACTTCACTGTCATTGTATATCGTACCCAATATGCCACCTAGCTTGTAGTTATCAAATCCTATAAAGTACGAACCCTCAAGGTCATCTGTTCCGATAATTCGATTAGGCAAATCATGTCCATCAAAAATGGTAGCCACTTCTGGCATCATCTTTTCAAGTCCCGCTTTATATCCAGTAGCCAATATCACTCGGCTCACCTCTACCTTCTCCCCTTCAGTTGTTACAATTCCATCCTTATAAAAGGACTGAATATCTGGAAGCACTTTTACCTTCCCTTTTTTAATCTTATCAATTGTCCCAAGATCTATGACTGGCGTTTTACCTGTCTTAGTCAATTGAACAGTGGGATGCATCTTTGATATCCTAAGCCCATACTTTTCGACATTACCGAAGTATATTTTTCTAATCTGAGATCCCAACCAATCCCCTAAACCAAATGGAATCTTTGCTAATACCTTTGCAGTCTCTTGGACTGGTCGGCCATTAAGATCTCTTGGTACCAGACTAATAGGACTGCGTACACTTAGGTGCACTGGCACATCATGATTAGCAAGATCTAATGCTACTTCTGATCCTGTGTTGCCCATCCCAATGATCAATACCTTCTCTCCTTTGTATGGTTCTGGATTTTTATAATATTTACTGTGAGTGACCTCTCCTTCATACTCATCTTGACCTGGCCAAGTCGGTTCGTTAGGTATCTTATTGATACCAGTGGCAATCACTACCTGATCAGTGAGGTACTCATCTTTAGTCGTCTTCACTTTCCACTTGGAACCTTCTTTTTCAATCTGCTGAACAGATTCGTTGAGTCTAGGCTGTATATTAAACTTGACTGCATAAGCATCAAGATATTCTACAACTTGTTGTCGAGACACATAAGTAGGGTATGCTTCTGGAAAAGGGAAATGTGGTAGATGTGACCACTTCTTGACAGTATGTAAGTGTAACCTATCGTAATGACTACGCCATGAAGAACCAATACTATCTGCTGATTCTATAACTGTATAGTCTTCTATACCAAGTTGGTCAAGTCTGCCTGCCATGGCTAAACCTGCAGGACCAGCGCCAATGATGATAATGGGTACTTCGATCACCCTTGCAATATATCCCTTTACAAGCGAGGATCGATCAAAATAATTAGCAAATCAGAATAGGAACTTCACACCACCTTCTATACTTAAGGTGTTCACTCGATCAACGATCTGATTGATCTTACCAGTGAATGAATGTTGATATTGTGGTTGTAGATACCAATTGACTTCTGGTGTCAATGAAGACTGGATACCAAAACCTATCACTCCAGTAACAAACAAGTTATCTTTTAGCGATCCTCCTCTTATGATACCTTGTGGCAGCTCTTGAAGATTAACAAGGTCACTTGTTGGCGCACCTGCGAGTCGTGCTTTTGGCTGTATCGTCCTGTTTATTTGGTATTGGTTGTGCAAGATGGCATTGAAGCCAAATCCAAGCACACCATAGAGCGATGTATTTCTAACTGGTGCAGCATAAAACTTAAACAGTAGAGGTATCTCAAGCTGCTTAATAGCCATGTTATCAAGACGGTTTTCTAAGAAGCTAACTTCACTTGTCTTCGTGTAGCTTGTTAGCTTACCTGGCACAAATGTCTTCTCAGAGTATCTCAATCCTGATTCTAACTCTATATTTTTTCTTCTATATCCTAACGACAATCCGTATGATCTACCCCCAAGTCCTGATTCGATCTGGTTACTTAGGTAACCCAGATTAAGATCAGTATTGATGAAGTTAACGTCATAAGATATGGGCAATCCAATGGACCAACCTTGATCTGTATATACTTTGCTTCCTTTCGTCTCTGTCATCACTATATAAGGCAGATCTGGTTTTACCTCCAATGGTGATATATCAAGACTTGATACTGTATAGGTAGCTGCCGCTGGAAGATCATCTCTTGGTTCTTGCGCTGACAGAGTACTTGTACTGCCATGTCGTTCTGCTATTGATGAAGCAGTGTGCGTTAGATCTATGCTCAACTCAATCCCTTCAATCGTCGTTGGCGCAATCGCCGACGGTCTAACAACACTTGCCTTTATGGCCTCAAGACCGATCGTAAGTTCTTTTTCTCTTTGTACATCGGAGAATCCCAATGCAGCATGGACATTAGAAGGATCTTCGCTGGTTGCTTTGATATCTTCTATGTAAGCCATATCCATCTCGACTACTGGACCGTACCATGTATAATGGAAGTATGTGAACACAAGAAGGAGTATGATGGCAGCTTCTAAGAACTTAACTATATATAAGCGACGTCGTCGCTCTTCTATATAGTCCAACTCCGAACTCATCATCGACCAGTGTTCTTCAGGTACACTTGCTCTTTGATTTTCTAACTTCTCTTTTATGATCGGGATAAACTCCTCTCCGGATGACTCAGGGAGCTCACCCTCGCTATCTAAGCGTTGAGACAGCTTGTCCCATGACGAGGTATCATATTCCTCTTGGGTGCTGTTAAGTAGTTTCTTTATTTTTTCGTCTAACCTATCGTCTCGCATAATCTGCGCTCTTCGCTATCAACAATGCTCTCAATTTTGCCCTTGCTTTTACGAGATTAGACCGTGACGTACTTTCAGAGATACCCAACTGGGCAGCTATCTCTTTGTGCGAGAACCCTTCCATAATGTAGAGGTTAAAAATCGCACGATACGACGGTGATAATTCACGCAAACACTCAATGATCTCTTCCGCAGCTAAAAAGTTAATTGCGTTAGGATCATTGCTCCTTACAGAATAAGCAGTATCCAAATCTTCCGTCCTTCGACGTACAGCTTTTCGATAAAAATCGATCGCGGTATTGATCATGATACGTTTTATCCATGCATTGAGTGAAGTACCCATTTTGTATTTATGCACATGCTTAAATACCTTGATAAATCCCTCATGCATTATATCTAAAGCATCCTCTTTGTTGGTAGCATAGCGTTGACAAAGCGGCATCATCGATGAGTAGAAATCCTTATAAAGGAGCTCCTGTGCCCATCTTTCGTTGCGCATACACGCCTCGAGATAATCCAGTTCTTTATCAACCCTAATTACAAAGCTCATGCTTAAATGTAATAAATAAGTAGCCGTCTGGCAAAAATGTAATCCCCTATTTAACGCTGTGTTAAGGGTATTTGCTGCCTAAACCACGTCTTTTAAAAGCCTTTATTTATCCCATCACACACAAAACCTCAAAATTAAATATTGATTTACCGGCACCTCCGTACAAAACCATACTTGGATTTACAATGATTGATTCATTAACAAAATAATAATCTGATAGAGGGTATAGATCATTCTTAAGCTACTTGGACACCCATTTATTTGTCTTTCAGATATCTTAACAAACAACTGAAAAGGACATTCTATCGTTTATAATGTCATGCTATCACATCCTATCAAAATCCTTGGCGTCGATCCCGGTACCAATATCACTGGTTATAGCATCATCGTATCGGAGGGTCGAGATTGTAAGATGATTACTTCAGGCATATTTGATTTACGGAAGTGTGCTGATCATCAGACCAAACTCAAGGAGATCTTTCTTCAACTACAAGAAGTCATAGAGACGTATCTACCTACTCATCTGGCCGTAGAAGCGCCATTTTATGGAAAGAACGTGCAATCGATGCTTAAGCTCGGAAGAGCTCAAGGTGTGGCTATGGCTGCAGCGATGACGATGGGATTAGAGATACATGAGTACGCCCCTAAGAAGATCAAACAGGCGATCACTGGCAGTGGCAATGCCTCCAAGGAGCAAGTAGCTGCTATGCTGAAGAGTAGAATGGGTATCGTCCTTGATGACAAATACTTGGATGCCACCGATGCTTTGGCTGCCGCAGTATGCCACTTCCAGAGGCTATCAAGACCTGGTGGGTTGTCCAATCAGAAGAAGCACAAAGACTGGAAAAGCTTTGTCAGTGCTAACAAGGATCGCTTAGCGTAAGGTTATCATTGCTAAAGTTTAATGGATAGGCGTGTTCTTCTCTAAACAAATCTTGAGGTTACGTCTACCATTCTGGATCCGCGATCTCACCTGCCCTATCTGAAGATCGAGTTGCTCAGCGATCTCTGCATAAGCCAGCTTTTTAAAGTAAAAGAGATCAACACAAGTCTTCTGCATAGCCTCCAGTTGACTGATACAATCATGAAGGACATTGACCTGCTCGTCTTTCTGACGACCGACATCGTAAGCATCAGGATGAAAGCTATCTTCATAAAACATGCTTTCTGCCTGCTCCTTTTTATCAGCGTGAGTGCCTATCTTTCTGAGTTTCTCAAGGCAATGATTGCGCGTAACTGTGAATAGCCATGACTTAAAATACTTCACATCAGAAGTCAAGGTCTTCACAACTAACTTCTCATAGATATCCATTACAGCGTCCTCTGCATCAGACTCATTCTTGTAGTACTTCATCGCACTACCAAATACGAGATGCATATAGCGCTTGTACAACTGAGAGATGTACTTTTGATCTTTAGTAGACCGATATTTTGCTAATAGTTCTTTGTCCTCCAAGATCTTTTTCTAAAGTCGATTATGTATTTGCTTGAAAATCGCGTCTTAATCATAACGGCGTAGCTGAGTAGATATGTACTTTGATTTAAAAATGCACATACCCATTAATCCACATTGCAATTATAGTCTTTTATGAGAAATATCATCATAGCCCTTCAGATTCTAACTTTATACAGCTTACTATCATTAGTAGGCGGTTGTAGATCTACAGAACAAGCGACTATTGTCGATGAGGAGAAGATCGCTGTCGCAAATGAAACAGTAGAAGAAGTAATAGACACAGTAGAAGAAACAGCTCTTACCTTAACGGGAAATGTAAGCCTTCCTTCAGGTGAGCCATTATTTGAAGCAGAGGTATCAATAGTCGGGGCTGCAGATGTTGTAATGACAGAAGAAGATGGTTCGTTCACTTTGACAACAGAAGAAAAACTGCCCATCGAGTTAGACATACATTACCCCGGTTTTGTCTCCCAACGGATAACAGTTTCAGAGATAAAAAAGATAGAAGTACAATTAGAATTATCAGATCTACTATTGGGAGAAGAGTTGCCTACTGCAATGTCAGAGCCAGCACGAGATGAGCGAGTTGTCTCCAAATCAGCAGAGATCACAGTGATGGACAGTAGAGTGGGCATGAGCAGATCTTCTTCTAAGAGAAGAGGCGAGCCAACTACTATGGAGAGTATGCCTCCACCGCCAAGAAGAGTTAAAGGAAAAGCAACCAACACATCTGCAGGTCAACTCACCGCTGCAGAATGGAATGATCTGCACAACTGGCAAGATTGGAAAGACTTGTTGGCTAATCAAGATTATAATGATATGCAGTCTCACTGGCAGCTATATCCACGGACACGTTACTCCATCTTTCTAAGAAACAGTTATGAACTACCCATACAAGATGCAAGAGTTGAGCTATTAGCTCAAAACGGCATTGTACTTTGGTCTTCTAAAACTGACAATGCGGGACGTGCAGAGCTCTGGGCAGATATGAATAGTAGGGACAAATCCTTTGAAACTGTAGATGCCCGAGTTACAGTTGGCAAAGAAGTGAAAACTATAAAAGACATCAAGACAACGGCTCAAGGAGTCAACCACATTGATGTAAATGTTGAGTGTAGAACTTCTCCAAATGTAGATATAGTCTTTGCAGTAGATGCGACTGGATCTATGGGTGATGAGATCCAATATTTGCAATCCGAACTTAAAGATGTAATCAACAGAAGCCTTGCATCTAACACTAATCTCAACGTGCGCATGGGTGCTGTCTTTTACAGAGATTCTACAGATGACTATGTTACTAGGGTACAACCTTTAGATGCAGATGCAACTAAGACGATCAACTTTATAAGTGAGCAAAGTGCAAAAGGTGGAGGAGACTATCCAGAAGCTGTTGATGCAGCACTTGATGAAGCACTCGCACAAGATTGGAGTGAGGAAGCAGTAGCACGGATTGTGTTTTTGTTACTAGATGCTCCGCCACATCAAAATTCTCACGTTATTGAAAAATTGCAAAAACAAATCTCAGATGCCGCTAAAGAGGGCATCAAGATTATACCAATAACAGCAAGCGGTATCAATAGACAGACTGAGTTCTTGATGAAGTTTATGGCCATAGCAACCAACGGTACTTATGTCTTTATAACTGACCATAGTGGTATAGGCAACCCTCACCTTGATCCAGTTGTAAAAGATTTTGAAGTTGAAAAACTTAACGACCTATTGGTAAGACTACTTTATAATTATACAAAGTCCAATGGTTGTAATGCCAACGAGCCTTTGGATAATGGAATAGCCGTCTACCCTAACCCAGCGAGAGATTTTGTAAATATCAAAAGCGACAAACCTATAAAGACACTCAAGGTCTTAAGCAATACTGGAAAGTTAATAAGCACTAAAACTGATATTGCAAAAGGCGAAACACGGATAGAGTTAAGCGGGCTTGTAGATGGTATGTACACTATACAATGTCAAGGTGACGAAGTAGACTTCGTACAACCGATCATCGTTGTAAATAGATAAACTGTAAGAAAAAGATCTGCTCTATTTGAGCCTTATCTTTTGACCTTGCTGCGGTGGCAGATTAGGATCTATGTCATTAAGCTTCATAAGCGTTGATAGCTTGATGTCATGTGCCGCGGCAACATCCATCAACGACTCTTGAGGCTTTAGCTGATATAGATCAGTTCTCCCATGAGATAATACAGCCAAAGGAGAAATCTCAACCGTCAACGGCTGTGGAAGCTCTATCGGATTATTACCAGTTGATGTGATGTGTAAGCTATAAGTTGATTGATCTAATCTTGTGATCTCAGACAGCTTTCTCTTCATAGCACCATAGAGCATATATCTACCTCGTAAAGTAGAAGAATCATAACCAAGGTCTAATAGGTTTTCAAAACCACCCACTTGCGATAAGTAGTAGTATAGATCACCTTGAGGTAAGGTTAGATAATATCCTTTTGTTGATTTAGGTATATACCATTTAGAAAAAGCAGGATTGAACTTTGCGATGGTAGCCTTCTCTATACCAGTCACTTTACTAATCTCAGTAAATGAGGTATAGTCATAAACAGTGACAGTCGCTAGGTTGTTGATCTCTTCATATTCTGGATATAGATTATGAGCATGAGAGTAACTCATCAAGTAGCTCATCGCTACGTACTTAGGGATATATCTACGTGTTTCTTTTGGCAGAAAACCTCTTCCCTTCATAGACCAAAACTCTTCTTCTTGGCTTCTTCTAAGAGCCTTCCTGACATTACCTGGACCACAATTGTAAGCCGCTAATGCTAAAGTCCAATCTCCAAATTGTTGATGTAGATCTTTTAGATATTCTGAAGCTGCTTGAGTAGATTTTATAGGATCACGTCTTTCGTCCACAGTACTGTTGATACGAAGACCATATAACCTACCCGTTCCTTTCATAAACTGCCACAGACCTGCTGCACCTGATCCAGATAGCGCATTTGGCTTTAAGCCAGACTCTATAACTGATAGATACTTAAGTTCTGATGGGAGACCTTGCTTTTGAAACTCGGCTTCATAAAGTGGAAAAAACTGCTCACTTAGACCTAATAGTCGCTCGCTTCCACGACGATACTTCTTGATATAAGTATTGATGATCTTGTGTACTTCATCGGTATAGCGCAGATCCACCTCCGAGTGAAGGCTTTCGATACGTTGTTTCAATTCATTTTTGCTAACCTCCGTATAAGAAGATATATCTCCATTGGAGAAGGCTGACGGTGCAAAAAGAGCAAACAATGACGTTATTATCACAGCTTTCACTGCGATAAACAATGTTTTGTTCATGGGTAAATATTTATTTCAATCGGCTTTCACAATGCCCATATAGAGAAGATAATTTTGAGAAAAGGGGATTACATCTCCCAAATATTCTTCTTCATATGAATTTAGATATACATATGTTAACTAAATCGTGTGCAAATATAGAGTATTCCCTAGTGAAATTCTCCGCTTGACACATATAAAAGATTTATAATATATATCTCACTCTTACTGAGGAGCAAACTTTATACCAAGACTTCATAAAGTCCTAGTATTTCTTCCATTTCTGGGGTTAACTCCTATGAAAATCAGTGTAAATCATAGTGCTTTTCTCTAAAAGCGTAGCGCTATTAATGAAACGGACCAATTAAACGACAGCTGAGGTAGGTATTCGTATGTGAGTGAAGTTCTATGCCATACATTGGCAAGCCACCTTACATTAATTTTCAGCTTTAAAGCTGCTTAGCAAAGCTGAGTAGCTTTTCTTCCGTGCATTTGTCACTCATGACCTGGACACCATATGGCATCGCCAGATTATCAGACGACTTGGGTATAGATATCGCTGGATAACCACCCAAGTTGGCGAGGACAGTATATACGTCTGCCAGATACATCGATATTGGATCTTTGATCATCTCTCCACTTGGCCAAGCGATATCAGTAGTCGTTGGAAGAACTATAAAGTCATACTCACTAAACACTTCGGTCAGTCTTTTTATAATCAACGTCCTGACTTGTTGCGCTTTGGTGAAGTAAGCATCGAAGTATCCTACACTTAGTACAAAAGTGCCCATCATGATCCTTCTCTTTACCTCAGTACCAAATCCTTCTGACCTGCTTCGCTCATAGAGCTCTTCTAAGTCTTTGACATCATCCGCTCGATGACCATATCTGATACCATCATATCTACTTAAGTTAGAAGATGCCTCCGCTGTGGTCAGTACATAATAGGTTGGCACCAAATAGGACAGTAGATCAAACTCTATGGCTTCACAACTATGCCCTTGTTTTTTTAATTTTTCTAAAGTCTCTTCACATCCCATTTTGATCTCTGGTTTTAATCCAGGATGATTCATCACTTCAGGGATGTAAGCGATCTTATATTTTGATTCTTGATCAGCACTTGCTAATCCTGGAGCTTCCACATTAAGACAAGTTGCATCCATAGGATCAGATCCAGACATTATGCTTAGTGCCACAGACATCGTATCAATATCTTTAGTAAGCAATCCAATCTGATCAAACGAAGAACCATATGCAATCAAGCCATATCTACTGATTCTGCCATAGGTTGGTTTCATCCCATAGATCCCACAAAATGCAGCTGGCTGCCTAACACTTCCTCCAGTATCACTACCTACTCCGATCAGGCAAGTATCTCGTTCTACACTTACTGCAGCTGCTCCACTCGAACCGCCGGGAACTCGTGATTCATCGAGACCATTGAGGGTAGGGCCATATCGCGTATGCTCATTGGTACTACCCATTGCAAACTCATCACAATTGGTCCTACCGATGATGATCGCATCTTCATCCAAAATTCTTTGTACTGCTGTTGCTGTAAACTGAGCAGTAAAAGATCCAAGGATATTAGAAGCTGCAGTTAGCTTGTGATCTTTATAACATAGAACATCTTTTATACTGGCGACAGCACCAAAGAGTTGTCCTACAGATGAAGGATCTTTTTCTAATTTTTCATCAAGGGCCTTCGCTTTCGCAAATGCTTCTTCTTCAAAAACTTCAACATAGATATTAAGGTGATCAGTCTCTTTGGTTCGATTGATATAAGACTGCACGACATCTACCATTGTAGTAGACCCATCTCTCAATGCCTGTTGTATCGTCGATAGTGAAGTCAATTGACTCATGCTTACTTCCACTTTTCTATAACTTGATCAGTAGACAACTTTGATTGATCACCTGTGACCATATCTTTAACTGTCATCTCGCCACTGCTTACTTCTTCGTCTCCGATAATTATTGCGAATGGATAGCTTCCTTGGTTAGCAAACTTCATCTGCTTTTTAAACTTAGCAGGCTCTGGATAGAGATCTATGTTGATACCTGCCGCTCTCATCTTAGAAACTTCAGCAAAGGCATATTTATGTGCTTCGGCATCCATCGCTAGCACAATCGCTTTGGCATTTTGCAATTGATCTGCTGGAAAAAGATCCAATTCTTCCATGACATCATAGATGCGCTCCGCACCAAATGATATCCCAACACCTGAAACACCCTTCAATCCAAACACACCAGTTAAGTCGTCATATCTCCCGCCTCCAGTGATACTGCCCATCTCAACATTGTTGGCCTTGACCTCAATGATGCATCCTGTGTAATAATTCAACCCTCTCGCCAACGTCACATCCAACTCGATATCATTATGAAGACCTACAGGATCTAAATAA
>CALIHL010000160.1 GCA_938022935.1 uncultured Saprospiraceae bacterium | reverse complement strand
GGTTCTTAGCCTTTTGTAGTGGGTAGTTCCATATCAAGTCCACCTAAGTGGAAATAGATCATCATTTTATAGTTGTCGTTATTTCTGTAACCTTTAGCTATTCTTTTAATTTCTTGGATTTTGAGGTTGACTCTTTCTGCGTAGGCATTAGTGGCGAGTCTTTTAAAGTATGTTTTAATGCCATACCAGTGTTTTTCGAGCATGGTAACAAATTTTTGAATTGGCTGCAACTCTGCCTTAGTTGCAATCTTCATCCACGCTTTTATTCCTTTTAGGAGATGACTGTTTACTGCCTCATCCATGACTTCTCGGAATACTTCTTTA
Organism: uncultured Saprospiraceae bacterium; assembly: GCA_938022935.1. Taxonomy (GTDB): domain Bacteria; phylum Bacteroidota; class Bacteroidia; order Chitinophagales; family Saprospiraceae; genus JAJRXG01. Next base: position 18,967 of record CALIHL010000160.1, on the reverse strand, counting down.
AGTCTATATGCAGTTCCTATATTTGGATACATCTGTGACAAGTAAGATAGTCTATCCTTATTTTTGATGGATAGATTCTTGTTGTTTTTCAACCAGAGATATCGACTTTTGGTCAACTCATGAAAGTTGCGCTGATCTGCTCTTCTAACCTCATCTACAGCTTTGTTTAATTGGGCGCTGATATGATATCGATCGAATACTATATCTGCCTTGCTTAAGTATTTTCTGGCAGCACCAATATATGATGATGACATATCCATTGTGACGCAACGTACCTTACTCCTATCTGCCCCCCTATACTCCATCTCCTCAAGAGCTTCTTTTACTGACTCTTGACCTTTTCCTTCTGCTATCCCTACTACCTTCTTTCGCTTCCTGTCTGATAGAATTGTAAAATAGTTGTGACCTTTTTTGGTGCTCGTCTCATCTACTGCAAGTTCCTTTACATCTTCCAGCGACTGGTCTATTAAAGCTTCTGATACCAGCGATTTTACTATCCTTTGCAGAACCTTAAAGCTCTCTTGGACATATCTACCCGCACTACTTAAAGACATCCCCTCCTTTACTAATAACGCTGCGTAAGCTTCAAATAAAAGGGTAAATGAACTATCTGGCTTTGACCATGGAACCTCAACTAATTTTACATTCCCATTCTTAGTCTTCACTCGAGGAACTCGAGCATGCAAGTAACATACATGTTCAAAGAAATTTAGATGCCGCCACGTCCTGCCTTGATGATCGTATACTGAATATTCATCCCCAGCATAGATGAATTTAGCTCCCTTTGAATGCTCAACTGTTAGATGTAATTCCTTGCCAGCTGCCCCCTCTTGAAGCTCTACTTTTCCTATTCGCCAAGGGGACTGTAAACCCAAAGCTATTGTAAACAACATATTCTGATCCATAACGCTATATTACAAAACCCACTCTAAAGGGCGTAGAACCTGAATATAACGGTTTGTTATAATAATTGCAATTAAATCTTATCACAATGGAATAAATCAATAAAATTCTGCCGCAAACCAATCGGACCTTTCGATTTCTCTCAACATCTTAGGTGATTATCAAACAATATGCCACTTAGAGGCTTTCATTACTTTTTGAGCAATCAAAACGTAACCAAAAAATTGCCGACAGGCCCATTCGGCGATCCAAATATGATAGTCATCTTCGATGACAATCATTATGGGTCTTCGCCTGCCACAGACCAAGCGTCGGACATAAACTAAATTTTGATTGGAAAATAATTTATTTAAGTGATACCTAATGAAATTCCCAATGCAAATCCATCCATCGGATCAACTCCTCCTCCTAACATTAAAGATTATCATGAATTGTGGAGCCTAGGGGAGTTCCCGATGCTCATCCTTCAACCGGGATAAACTTCTCTTCCACTATCAAGAGGTATTATATGATTGTGGAGCCTATCGGAATCGAACCGACGACCTTTTGACTGCCAGTCAAACGCTCTAGCCAACTGAGCTAAGGCCCCCAATGTGATGACATCTTATAAACCAACACGAATTTACATTTTTCATCAACTTCTGAGAGGGATGCATCCAATAAAGTATATCTTATTGATCTAATCAAATGTTGATGGGGAAAGAACTAAAATATCGGACATGCCACCTATGTGAAGCCATGTGCGGACTTGAGATTGAAGTTGAGGACAATAAAGTGCTTTCGATAAAAGGACACAAAGAGGACATCTATAGCAAAGGACATATCTGTCCCAAAGGAGTTGCGTTAAAGGACCTGCATGAAGATAAGAACCGACTGAAGCGACCTGTTAAAAGAACTGATAATGGCTGGGTAGAAATCTCATGGAATGAGGCTTTTGACGCGGTAGAGCGTGAGCTGAAGAAGATTAGAAAAAAGTATGGCAACGATGCCATAGCCACTTACACTGGAAACCCTACCGTGCACAATACTGGCACTGCTCTTACTCTTTATGATACAATCAATGCGATCGATACGAAGAACAGATATGCTTCTCATAGTTTAGACTCTGTTCCTGTCTTTCTTGTTAATCAGATGATGTTTGGACATGCGATGTTAGCGCCTGTACCGGATATTGAAAGCTTGGATTATTTTCTAATCATCGGAGCCAATCCTTTAGCCTCGAATGGCAGCTTCATGTCTACTCCGGACATCAAAGGAAAAATCAGCAACATAAAGAGTAAAGGTAAAGTAGTGGTTATCGATCCTCGCAAAACTGAGACTGCTAAGAAAGCGAGTGAGCATTATTTTATAAAACCTGAAAGGGACATCTATCTACTTTTGGGTATCGCCAATGAGTTATTCAAGAGAACTAACATCACAGACTCTTTGTCTTATTCTTACATTAAAAATATTGATCAATTACAAGAGGTTGTATCAGAATATGACTTAGAAAATATCGCGCCTTTGACTGGTATGTCTGCAGATGACATCAGTAAAATTATAGACGATCTGCTGAGTCATAAGAACCCAGTGGTTTATGGTCGACTGGGTGTCAACACACAACGGTATGGTACTCTATGTCAGTGGCTGATCACTTCTGTAAATATTCTTTTGGGACAACTCGACAAACCAGGTGGACTCTTGTTCACTTTGCCAGCGATAGACTATGTCACACTGATGGCTCACGAGTCTAAGATGTTTCGTTATAAAAGCAGGGTTAAGTCGTATGGGGAGATTGTTGGTGAATATCCAACTGCAACCTTAGCAGAAGAGATTCTGACTCCTGGCGAAGGGCAAGTCAGAGGCTTCTTAAGTATTGCGGGGAATCCGGCTCGATCTGCACCCAACTCAGATCAAGTAGAAGAAGCATTAAAAAGTCTTGAGTTCATGGTGGCAGTGGATATGTATATCAATGAGACCACACAATACGCTGATATCATTCTTCCTCCAGCTGTAGGTCTTGAGACGATGCACTACTCTTTCGTCTTACATATGGTCGCTACAAAAAACACAAGCAAGTTCAGCCCACCACCTCTGCAGGTAAGTGATAATCAGAGATATGACTATCAGATCATGTCGGAACTACAAAGACGACTTTTTAGTGGAGGAGTGTTTAGTAAAGCGAAAAACTATATCACTTCTAAAATTTCGCCGAAACGCAAATTAGATCTCGCTTTAAAAACTGGACCTTATGGTATCTGGGGAGGACGTAAATTCAAAAAAGATGGACTATCTCTTTCAAAATTAGAAAAGAAAAAAGAAGGAGTGTTCTTGTCAGAGTTAAGTGGTCAGTTTCCAGATAGACTATTTACAAAAGACAAAAAGGTGGAGTTAACACCGGAACTCTTCGTGAAGGAATTGCAAAATCTAAAGAAAGAAAGTTTCGAAGCCAAGGATGATAAACATCCGTTTACTTTGATCGGCAGAAGGCATTTAAGGAGTAACAATTCTTGGATGCACAACCTACCAATATTACAAGGTGGATCTCGTAAGTGTACTGCTATGATCCACCCACAGGATGCATCATTCTTAAGCATCAGTGATGATCAGATGATTGAGGTATATTCTAAAAAAGGAAGCATCTCAATAGCCGCAGAAGTATCAGATGAGATTGTCCCTGGCACAATCAGTATACCACATGGATGGGGTCATCATGGAAAGAACATCCGTATGGATGTAGCTCAAGAAGAGTCAGGTGTCAATGTGAATCTGCTAATGGATCACGAAAGATTAGATCCGCTTTCGTACAACATGGCGTTTAATGGGCATCCAGTTGGAATAAGAGCTATTAGCTCTTAGTTTTGATCTAACAATGTCTACCTAAAACTATATCCGATACCGATTGCAGGCCATAGCGTCGCATCGTCATCTGAGATGGTAAAAGTATAAAAGTAGTCAACACCTACCTTGGCAAAGAAACCAGAGTTGAGTGCTTGAAACCTATAACCCAGAGAAGAACTTGGGGTGACGTTAAAGGAGCCATATGCACCATCTCCAATATCAAAGTTTTTACTCGCTAAAGTCAATCCTGACCCTAACTCAAGATAATGTCGAACACCACCAATAAGATAATTAACCTGAATCGGTATAGTCGTAACACCAAAATGACTCAGGCCGACTCTAAAGCCAAGACCATCACCTTTGGGCCTTCTGGAAAATCTCATATCAAAATTTACGGAGTATACAGTACCGATACCCAGAAACTCTCCATATATGGCTTTTTGCAGTTTGTCTTTCCTCTCAATCTTTATTGGGTCCTTTTTCTTTTTAACCTTATTAGGATTTTTAGAAAACAAGGACTTAACATCACTAGCATCAGCCCTAAACTTGAAGAACGGCCAAGGAAGCCTCCCAAAGTCTTCAGCTTCGCTGAAGTATGTCAAACCAAAATCTAAATGAAAAGACTTTTTCATTTTCTTACTTACTCCTATCGAGTAGAAGTTAAAAGTATTCGCAAAGGATGGTTCTGGCACATCGAGTAACAACCAGTTATCAGTAATCAGTGACCACTTTTCATTGAGCTTTGCTTTTGCACCTAGGGATGCTGCATTATATTGGTCATCGACCCCGAAGAATTTATAAAAAACTCTACCAAAACCTATCGAAGCATTATTCTTTTTTGAACCAATAGTCACAAGTCCATGAGGTATCGTGACTGAACCATCATCAAATCCTATTACGTGAATCAACTCAGCAGCTACACTCACATTCTTAAAAACAGCACCATGGACTTTGGGCTGTATCGTAAGCGTGGGAGACTCTCCCGAGAATAGTGGATTGAACAATTCAAAAGAGCTCTTGAGGCTAATATTCTTTGATATTCCATATTCTCCACTAAAGAACCCCGCAGCTATATTTTCTAATATCAGCTGAGATTTTGAAGGACCAAAAGCCGAAGGTAAAATCACATATGACGTATGATCAGCAGAATTACTGTCTGATTCGTCCAGTGCGCTCTGAGCATTTATTGAGCTAACATTTATCAACATGATAAGAATGATCACCCAAGCAAACTGTTGCTTCATGCTCTATCTATTGGACACTGTGTAATAAATCGTAAGTCCAGCCATAATCGCGTGAAGGGCAACTACAGGAAGAAACTCCGCAATACCTTGATTGTATCCATACAGTGCAGCCGCTGTAACACCTACATGAAATACTAAGAAGGTCTTTAAGAAACCTTGGATCGCTCCAGGGTTATAATTCCTCCAGACCATCAAAGCATAATATCCTATAGCAATCGCTGCAGCTCCATACATCCTCGCAAGCGTAAAAGCCATAGGACCTTGATCCGTCATCGGTGGCATGAGCTGAGGAGCAAGAAACAAACCAATCCCAGCTAAAAGTTCTATGATTGCGGTGATGAGCACAAAGGTCTTTAAGTTCATGATTTCGATTTTTGCGTACTATGGTCGTTCAGTTTTGTTTTTATTCTTTACATACTTCTCAAGCCATTGGTCTTGCTCCCATAGCATATGCATGATACTCTCTCTTGCAGCATAACCATGACTCTCTTTCGGGAGCATCACAAGTTTAACCGTTGCGCCGAGGCCTTTTAGAGCATTGAAGTATCGCTCGCTTTGCATCGGATACGTACCAGAGTTGTTATCAGCTTCGCCATGTATAAGTAACATCGGTGTCTTCATCTTTTCTGCATGCATAAACGGACTCATATTATAATATACCTCTGGTGCATCCCAGTAGGATCTTTCCTCAGATTGAAATCCAAACGGAGTCAATGTCCTATTATAAGCACCACTTCGAGCAATACCTGCTGCGAATAAATCAGAATGAGACAATAGATTAGCTGTCATGAAGGCACCATAAGAATGTCCTCCAACTCCTACTCTACCTCTATCTATGTAGCCCATAGCGTCTACTGCATCTATAGCGGATTTGGCATTAGCAACAAGCTGTTTTCTAAAAGTATCATTAGGCTGTTCTTCACCTTCGCCTACAATTGGAAAAGCAACATCATCCAATACTACATACCCACGGTTGACCCAATAAATAGGTGAACCATAATATGGATAAGTAAACTCGTTCGCATAGCTCGTTGTCTGGCTGGCACTGTTTTTATCTTTGTATTCTCTTGGATAAGCCCACATCAACATCGGCATCTTCTCCTTCTTGTTCTTATCATAACCAACTGGCAGATACAAGGTCGCAGATAATTCTAATCCATCTTCTCGCTTATAAGTGATGACTTCTTTGTGAACACTATTGAGCGCAGCAAATGGATTTTCAAAATCAGTGATTTGCTTTAATTCTCCAGATTTTATATTTCTAATATAGTAGTTGGGATATTCTATTTGTGACTCTCTTCTCACCAAGATATCACCATTACTCATCTCAATAGCAGTTGATATATCTTCTAGCATCGACTCATCCTTTGCTTCCCATAGTCTTGATGATTTACCAGATGACAAATTGTAAGCATCTACAAATGGAAACTTACCGTCTTCTGAATAACCATCACCCAATAGATATAGTTGATCATTGTCGATGTCAAGCGTACGTCGATTGTACTCGTTATCTGTAGTTACAAAATATCCCGGATCACTATAAGTATCTTGATAGTTACGCTCTGAGAAAAGTGTTCCCTCTTTATTGGGATTAGATGGATCGATAATGATTGATCTTGTTGTACGTGTGTTCCACCAAAGTTCATTGAGCACTGCTATATGATCGTTGCCCCAAGTGATAGAGCGGTATCTGTCTTTGGTTTTTACAATTAGCTGCGGCTCTTGGTCAAACGGTACTGCAGACTGCATGACTTTGTCTCGGTGCAATACTTCTTGTGCGGGGTCTCCTCCATCTAATGCTTCGACCCAATACATGGTCGATGGTCGATCCGCTCTCCAACTGAAATTTCTTGGGCCAATCGGTGTAGACATAAAACCTTTTGGAATCTCCTCAATCAATGGAATACTCGCAAGCGTCTTCACTTTCGCACCTCCGACGTTATATATATCAATCACTTTAGGAAATCTACGATAAGGCACAATGTATGAAAAGGGTCTCCCCACTGTGCTGACCATGACATATTTGCCGTCAGGCGACATGCTAACGCTATCATACATATCTGATGGAAGCCACTTGCGCGCCGCACCATCTAATTGGATCACCCACAGTTCACTCTTAGCAAGGGTTTCAAAATTCTGCTCATCGGTAGGATTCTTCAATAGATCTTGATATGTCCTATTCTGAGCTTTTTGTCCTTCATTGATGGAGACCGTTGGTCCTGCCGGGATAGATGAACTACGATCGACAAGCGCTTGTCTTCCTTCTGGTAACATCTTTACGATCAGGCTGTTATTATCTTTTTGCCATGTTATGACAGAGCCCATATTTGCGTTAAGCGGTTGTCTACTTAACTGACGAGCTGTTTTGGCTTGCACATCTATGACCCAGAGATCTAAGCTGTTAGTTGCACTATTAGTAAATGCTATATGGTTTTGATCTGGCGACCATCGGAGGTTTGTTATGTGAGCTTGTTTTGGAAGCCCTGATATAACCGCTTCTTTACCTGATGCGACATCCAATATCTTGAGATCTATATAATACCTAGCTCGACTGGATAGGTTAGTCTTTGGATTGATCCGAAGACCCGCCAAGCGATATTCTTCTTCTGATAGTTCGTCGATGGATTTGTAGGCACTGCGATAGATCAATAATGCCTCAGTGGCCTTCTTGTTCATCTGCATCAATGGTGCGGGCGTAACGTCTGCCAAGGAAAGGATATCCTGGTGTGGTTGTTGGTAAGTAAGATTGTTTTGACCTTGTACAGACAGATACGACATAATAAGTGCAATTATCAATATTCTATTCATCATTCTCTTATTTTGGAGGTGAATTAGTCTTCACAATTTATCAATTCTATTACCGAATAAAGATTTTAAATAATATCGCTTCATGGCTAGGATCAACACGAGATACAATGCCCTTATCAATCATGAATCAGGAAAGGCATACGATATCACAAAACCGCAATCATTCTGCACGGAGTCACACGAGCCTCTAGTGGCTCAATACGATCTAAGCAAGCCTCTAAACAAAGGCATACTGCAAGGCAGACCACTCAATATGTGGCGCTACAAAGAAGTCCTTCCCATGTGGGATGATCAATATATCGTCAGTCTCGGAGAAGGATTTACCCCAATTCTTAAGGCAGAGAAGTTGGGACAGCGTTATGATATCAGGCAACTGACACTCAAGGAAGAAGGAGGCAATCCGACGGGATCATTTAAGGCAAGAGGGCTCGGCATGGCAGTGAGCAAAGCTCATGAACTGGGCATCAAGGAGTTTTCTATACCTACTGCTGGCAACGCGGGAAGCGCCCTAAGTGCTTACTGCGCTAAGGGATCGCTCAAGGCAAATATATACATGCCAAAAGCTACGCCTAAGATGTTTCAACTGGACTGCTCAATCATGGGTGCAACTGTTAATGTCGTAGAAGGAAATATATCAGACGCTGGCGCGGCCATGCGAGTAGATAATGCTGACGGTAAATGGTGGGACGTGACTACACTGAAGGAGCCGTTTCGATTGGAAGGAAAAAAGACGATGGGCTATGAGATAGCGGAGCAGCTCAATTGGAAGCTTCCCGATGTGGTGATCTACCCTACAGGCGGAGGCACTGGACTGATCGGCATCTGGAAAGCGTTTAAAGAGATGCAAGAGTTAGGTTGGGTTGATGAGATCCCTACTCGGATGGTAGCGGTGCAGACAACTGGGTGCGATCCTATAGTTCAAGCTTTTGAAGCGGGGCTATCTTCTTCGACTCCTTATAAAAATCCTGCTGAGACGATTGCAAACGGTCTACGTGTTCCTCATGCCTTTGGGCATAAGCTGATCCTAAAAACTTTAGCAGAAAGTGACGGATGTGCTTTAGCTGTTACAGAAGATGATATGAGATCAGCTCTATCAGAGTATGCTCAAAGTGAAGGTATCTTTCTTTCACCAGAAGGTGCTGCGGTCTGGCATGCTGCCAAGCGACTCAAAGATGAAGGATGGGTCAAAAGCAATGAGCACGTGCTAATGCTCAATACTGGAAGTGGTTATAAGTATGCTGAGAACTTATGGTAGAGCACTAAGACTTAAACAAAGCAGACATGGTCACTTGACTTTGTACAAGCTCTTTATAATGCTCGTTGTCTTTGACACCAAATGCCGTGATCATCGAGATGAATACACTCTTGCGTTTCGAGCTTTTCAAGCTCCCCAGTTGTGATTTCTTCTTTCTCAATTGTGCCGCATAGGTTTTATCGATGGCGTATTCGCCATTATAAAACTTTATCTCACACAAGTTTACAATCCGATCAGCTCTATCTATGAGCATATCTACTTGAGCTTCATCATTAGACCAAGAAGAGATCTCGCTTTGTATCGCTTCAAGGCGGAGTGATCTTCTAATTTGGTCTTTGTGATAATGACACAATCTTTCAAATGCTAATCCTGACCAACTGATCCATGATTGCTTGTCGATCATATGGAGCCAATGAGGCATCGAAGTAACCTTAGCATCCTTAATAAACTTGTGGTAGAATATTACAAAGCAATCTACGAGCTTATATAAAGCCTTTGTTTTGTTCTTTTGATAAGGTATGACTTGTTGTACGAAGCCAGATTCGATTAATTCGTCAAGCACCTTGGTTAAGGTTCCTCCGCTTGACAGATTAGACTGATCGACGATCTCGTTTCTCGTTAATCCCTTCTTTTTATCAGCAAGAGTCTCTACGACATCATAGTGATTGTTACTTCCGTCAAATAACGATTGGAATAACTCTTCGTACTCTGCTTGCAATATCCCACCCTTCTCAAAGCATATGCGATCTACATATTGGTAAACGCTCTCCCCTTTTCTTACAGCATCAAGATAGAAGGGAACACCACCTGTCGTCATGTATAATTGAGTGATGTCATATCGACCCCAATCTATCCCTTTTGCTTTAAGAAATAATTGAGTTTCGTGAAGGTTAAATGGTGTAAGTCTTATACGTTCTGATACTCGATTATGTAGACCACCCTTGTTTTTAAGAATCTTTTTAATCATCCAGGAGGCTGCAGATCCACAGATAATCATCAGAATGTCAGTTCTCTTTGTACAGTAATCATTCCAGAAGTTTTCAAAAGCCATCAAGAACTTTGACCTCTGTGTATCAAACCAAGGTAACTCGTCTATGAACAATACCTTCTTCTTCTTTCCCTTCATACTATCTATCAGCTTACCCAATAGGCCAAAGGCTTCCATCCAAGTTGTAGCAGGTTTGATACTCGCTTCATATAATCCGTAGTCCGCTATGATGTTAGAGAAGTGGGTTAATTGTTCCTGGATATCTCCATTGTGTAAACCTGAAATCTCAAAGCGTAATTTTCCTTCGAAGTACTTCCTTACCAAGAATGTCTTCCCAACTCGTCGTCTTCCGTATAGCGCAATTAGCTTTGATTCTGAGCTTTTTAGGCAATGATTAAAAGTCGCTCTCTCCGCATGTCTGCCTATCAAATCCATGGTAAACCAAAGTTATACTCAGCCAAATTTGATTATTTATTCAATATTTGGCTAAGTATTACTATTTAAATTAACATATAAATTGTTGATTATCAATTAATTATTAAATACAATTAAAAACAAATCTATTAATAAGAATTAGATCACAATGACGTTTATGAATATTTTTTTTAGAAAATAAAAGCGGTCACTTTATTTATATTTCTGGAAAGGAAAGCATCATGGCTATAAAGCCCAGATCATACTCAAAGCAGACAAGAATTGTAAACTAAGATGGATACAAAGAAGGTAGTACTTTACCCTCTTTGCATCCAAACACTTTCAATACATCTTAATTAACAATTACCATTTTCTTGGCTTGCACTTCACCTCTGTACTCTAACTGATAATGAAGAACACTTGATGCGTTGTCTAAGTCTTCAGAAGAAAGATTTAATTCATGTAGACCTTGGTTAAAGACACCTTGATATTCATATAAAGTCTGACCGATGATATCATATACAGACAATCTAATCTCTCCATCCTCTGGGATATAAAACCCGATAGTTGTTTGCTCAACAAATGGATTAGGTTCATTCTGAAGAAGTGATAGCTGATCTCCGTCTATTATATCGTCAAATGACAAGGACAATAGATACTCGTTGTCAAGTGCGTCATATGCTAGTGCTTCTGTAAGCCCCCCTGACATATCAAGCATCTCACTTAGTAGACCGTTCTTCTTCGGTCTAAACATCAGCGTATACAAGTCAGCATCTTCTACAAAAGCCTCCTCTTGTACTTCGTAATCTCTATGCCAAGCACTCGTCAATCTTCTACTATCCAAGAGTGCAATCTCCTCTGTTGTCAGAGGTACCTGGCCTTTCCTATAGCCTAAGTATTCTAAACCATCAAAGTCTAAAGTATACTGGAGTCCAGTTAAAGTCATAGAAGATTCTAATCTCAAGGCTACCTCAATATCCTGACCAGCATATACATAGCGATCACGCGTTACCAATGATAATCTCTCTGCACTTCTGCCACTTAACAATGAACTATTAGAAACTACATTACTATTGACATCACCTATCTTGACCCCTATAAAATCTTCTTGGTGCATGTTATTATCCAACGTAGGTATCTGGATCATCTCATCAAATGGCCAAGGTCTCTGTGGATCAACAAACTCAAAGTCAGCGTCTACGAATCTCCATGATGTGTTAGATCTAAATGTAGAATCTACGCCCAACACTAATCTTCTGAGGTTAACCAGATCCAGAGCAGTGACCCTTCTATCGTTGTTGATATCCGCTGCAATCAGCTTATAAGGACTATCAAGTGGTTGTAAGCCGATGATATGTCGTTGGATCAATACCATATCAAGTACGGTTACCCCATTGATAGGATTATCCGTTCTCTCAGGGTCAATCTGATAAGAAGCTGACAGTGGGTTCTGACTAAAGTAATACTCTCCATCTTCCGCCGTCATCATCCCTTCTCCTGAACTCAGCTGGACATTGGTACTTTCGACCATATCGCCATCTTCTGTTCTAATCTCACCAGCTATGATCGCTGCACCTTGGTTGTTATCTGGGCAAGCATCATTGTTATCATCTACACGCAAGCTAACGTTGCAGAAGTCAACATTGCCTTGATCATCAATAACGTACAATTCTAAATCAATCGTCGTACTGAGACCATTGGTAAGATCATCACAATCAAGCGTCAATGATGGAACATAAGAACCATCTTCTGCTTTAAACATCACATCGACTTCACCACAATTATCAAAGCTTCCTTTGTCATAATCAACTGCCCATATCGATACAGTACCATCATTAGCTAAGACAGCTGTACTCAACTCTTGTATACATAACGGTGTAGGCTGCTTGTCATCTTGATATAGAACGACAGACTCCGCTCTGGCCTCATTGCCACATCCATCTTGCACCGACCAGATCACTCTAACAAAACTACCTGTCGTAGATATAGGTGACATCACTGACACACTATCGCCACGCAGTATCCGTGAATCTATAATTGTATTATCAGCATTTACGAAAGTGACCATCCAATCTGCATCAGATATATCGAGCGCGTTTCCGCCACAAAGATCTTTCACCTTCGCTGTCAACATCGACTGTGCATTACAATTATCAAAATTGTCATTCTTACTTTCAGCACCGTCAGTGATGCTCACGACAAGTGTATCAGCTACAGCAATCACAGGTGGTGTATCATCTATAATCTTGATCACCTGATCATAAGTGTAGTACCCATCCACATCAACATCAGTGTATCTAAAGTAGACATCTGTGCTCGGTCCAGAAGACTTGTCACACTCTTCACAGAGCTCGCCAGGTTTCAAGATAGTTAACCAATCTCCCGCACCTAACCATTCGTCATTAATGGCTACAAACTCATCTCTGCCGCTCTTATGATCGACATGTTCTTCTGTTGAGTTTGGATTATAATTACACCAATCTACAATTGTCCATCTTCTGATGATCTTCTTACAAGCATCGCTTCCGACTACTTCTTGATCTTCATAAGTTGCTTCCACTAATGAGCATGATGTCGTACACCAATTAGGCGAACTCACCACATCTCCACCACAAACTAAAGCATCATCCACCGGGATTTCCTCAGTCGTTTCTTCTATCACATAGACGATATCACCATTGTTCAGTGTATCCAACACACACTCTCTTCTAATCCCCGTATAAGTGCCGCCATCAGCATGTGCAGGCCACTTAATCGTCAGCGGATCAAATGCAAGATCATTGCCAACGATTGTAATCCTTTGCACACAAGCAACGAGGCTATCAACATACCACGTTCTTTCTATAACACCAGCTCCACATACATCTAAGTCTTCAACATCCACATGACTCAGCGCACTTTCACTACATAAACCACCTGATACATTGGGACTACCTAATGCTTCTACACTATAATCATCTCCACAAACCAGCAATAGGTCGCCACAGACTATGTCGACGGTTCCTTTATCCTCAACACTGACAGTTGTCCAAGAAGTTGCGCTAAGCCCACCCGCATCAGTAACTACAAGGGCAACTTGATTAGCACCAACATCAGAACAGCAGAACTTCACATAATCTTTACAAACTACATAAGGTATCTCTTCGACTCTTACAATCTTGCCATCTTTATCTCTTTCTTCATAAGTATAAACACCGTCTATCTCGCACTGGTAAGGTCTGTATAACAATTGCCCTTCATCATTAGTGACATGTATGTCATCAATTATAATTGGATTGTCTAATTCTTCTGCAAGCAGTATACATGTTGTCACTTCTGAGCAGTTACCATCGTTAGATCCTGCATCTATCGACTCCTTGAATACCTTGTTAACACCTTCTCCATCTTGAGATGAGTTACTTGCAGCAAGTGATACACTGATTGACTCTCTCGCAATTGCAACTGGTGGTATGCCATCTCCAATGTTCACTATGAAATTATAAACAGCAACATTACCACAAGCATCTTTAAATACGTTGGTCACCTTGTGTTCTCCAATCGTCATCCTTACACCGGTCACATCAAGGTCATCATCCTCGATACTTCCTTGCACCTCTATATATCCACCACCAGACATGTAAGCTTCAAATGTCGCCACTGAACAATCTTCTTGAACAGTTGCAAAAGGTAAAGCACCAGTATAGGTACAAGACCATGGGTTGATTGTAATATCGATCGTATCAGGAGCTTCTACAATCTCAGGTTGTCTCGTATCAAATACAGTGATCACTTGAGTCCTACTCACTGGATTAGCCCCTTCTGCAAATCCTTTACAAACATCACTTACTTCCCATACTCTTAGTATCTGATAAGCACCGTCACATATATCCAATACTCTATCCTCATATCCAATAGCATATAAGCAAAGACCTCCGTTTGTATCCAGATCGATACCAAATAGATTAGGCTTTCCTGTACTATCAGGATGTATACGAGATGTAGAAGGAAGCACTCCATTTTCTATATCATCAAGCGTCTCTGCTACTTCTCCACACTCTAATGGTTTTTCAATTGTGATATCAGTTGGCCAGAGCAAGTGCTCATTTGTATATGGAAGGATACTTATAATCTGAGTATCCATCTGAACACCTCCCATCTCATCAAATACTGACCAATACCTTTCAATCCTCGCTCTTGGGATATCGCATCTATCAAAATTGATATAATTGTCTTGATAACTGTAAGACCAATTATCCACACAGTTAAGTACTTCAGGATATCCATTTTTCGCATAAGAAGGATCTGTTGGCTCTACACATAAAAGATCAACATCTTCTGGCCACGCTACGTCAGGGATGTTTTTCATTTCAATTGTGACTTTTCCCCAACAGCTATTGTTGTCACCATTACAATCATTTATGCTTACACTAAATTCTTGGCCATCATCCGTCTCATCAAAGAAGTTAGGATGAGGATTACCATCTTCATCTCTTACGCTTACACACAAGAAGTTAGGACAGATACCATCCGGTCCTAAGAATAACATCTCTGGAGATATGGTGGCTGTACACTCTGATCCAAGTGACAAGTTTATACTTGCCAGACAAGCTAATGAACTAGGGATATCAAGTGTAGTCTGTACGTCGACTTTTACTTCGCACATGGACATGTTACCACTTGCATCAGTTGCAGTCACTTTAACAGTATGCATACCTGGTGCTAAGCCGTTAGAGAATAATGGTGGATCTGTACTTATGGATACATCACAATCACCGTTAGCAACTATATTGTTAAGAGCTGGTATATCCAGTACACAATCATCTGGTACCGAACTGATCACTATGGGATCTGTAGGGCAATTCAAAACAGGTGCTATCGTATCTTTTACTGTTACAATTACCTTGCAGTATGATGTCTCACCACCACAGATATCTGTAGCCGTGATGATCACTCTATGCTCTCCTATATCTCCACAATTAAAAGATTGTGGTTCTATTCTAATTTCTGCATTGTCCGTGTTGTCGTAACAAGAACTAGAAACAGAGATCAGTAGATCTTCTCTTGTTAATTGCCTTCTACCATTGGCGTCAAGTGAGACAGTTAACGCTCCAACACATTCTATCTCAGGTGGATTCTTATCCAAGATAATGATACGCTGGATCGCTTCAGTTGAGAATCCACATGGATCCGTCACTGACCATATCCTGTGTATGATCGCCTCTTTATCTCCCTTACAGATGATTTGGATGCTATCTCTATAAGTCAGCAAAGCAGCCATCACACTATCTGAAGAACACTTATCGATTGCTATCGCTTGTCCATAACTATTATCATTGAGCACAGTATCAATAACTGGGATCGTATCTTTTATAATTACTTCCAGCTCTACCCAGAGATCATCAACCTGGAATGGCTGAGTCACTGTATCAACTGCTACAATATCATATCCTATAATATTGAAAGTTGTATCTGGCAAGCACTCGGTAACTGTGATATCCGGAGGAAGTATAATCTTAGGTGCAGACGTATCGATCCATGTGATCACTTGCTTCCACACTGATACATTGAGTAGTGTACCATCGTCAAGCACTCTTGAGCTATCTGTAACTGTCCACTTGATGGTATCTGTATAATTATAAAATCCGCAATCAAAAGGATCATCACTTCTAGTAGACAACACTTCTTCCTTTATGTATAAACTGTCTGGACAGTTGTCATTGATATGATGCTGTTGCAAATGGAAAGTATCCAATGGTTCACAACAATAAACCGTCATATCTTCGGGCAGGCCTGCCATCAAGAACGGAGCTTCTTTATCTACTACGTCGATATAAAGCTGGCACGTATCAGAGTAGGCTATCGCTCCTGAAGCTTCAAATGAATATCTGATTAACACTTCCGTTAGACCTACAGAATATTCTAACCCTGAAGGCTGCCCGGGCAACCATGTTTCTAATGGTTGCTTTTGAGTCCCTACACCTTTCAAGTAATATTCAAAATCAACTGCTCCTGTTCCTACACAAGAATCTGGTTCTGCATGTGGAAAGTTCACTACAGCGAAACACCATCCTGCATCATTTTGCTGGACAATCGTATCTGGCCATGCTGGGCATAATATCTTGTTTTGACAAGTCAATGCAACAAGTGCATTATCTACTTCTGCAAGTCCTTGCACTGAGATAGAACCATTGAGAACAGACTCACTAAATAGGAATGCCGTGTTATTAAATTCTAAATCATCAGCCCCAGGTGCCACTCTCATACCTAAGAACACTGCACCGGCATCATCAGGAAGCATCAACTCTCCTTCGTTTATCAGGTTGGTCTCAGACGCACCATTAAAAGAGGGGTTAATCTCAAAGTATTCTGATTCTAATCTTGTTATCTGCCAGTTTTGCGCTTCTGCAAAAGCTGTAGCCAAATCATCTATCAATGAATCCACTTGGACTGGTACATCTCCTGTATTCTCAACTCTGATCTCATATGAAAAATCAAATGTCCCGTCTCCATTATCAAACGGACCTTCTGAAACACGCTTCACTAATTCTACATTAGGATTGACTTGAAGAGTGAGCGGTGTTGGCTCATTGTTAGCTGCTGGACCATTGCCATCGGGGTCTGGATCACTTCCGTCTTGTGATAGATCGCTTACAGTATCTCCATTAGTAGCTGTACCTGTCACTTCTGCCTGGTTCTTATACTCTCTGCTTTCTTGATCAGAACATACGACCATACTGATCAGTACCGCTCCTTCTTCTCCATCACCAAACTGAACTTGTAAGGTATCTTTACCATTGAGCAATTTGGCATCTGTATGCCCTCCGTCATAGTTGACATTGACATCAAACTCTTCACTGGTTACAGCTGTCAAATAGAAAGTATCAGCACCAGCAAACGTAGCTGTCAAGTCATCTGTAATTTGAATTCCGCCAACTGGAATATCTCCGTAGTTCTTCACCTTCAACTCATAAGTAATATCAAAACATCCATCCGCTCTTAAGATCGGAGCGAAAACGATACGCTTTGCTAATCCAAGCCCAGGAGAAGAATTGATAGAGGTATTTACAGTGTTGGAAATATCAGTAACGCTTTGTCCACCCGGTGTTTTCGCGGAGACGTCTGCAACATTTGCAATAGCGTTACCATCAGGACATCCACATGCTTCCACCAACATAAGGACTGAGCCCTTATCACCTACTGGAAGTTGATCTGCGCCATCAAGAAGTGTGATCGTGCCGTTACCATCAAATGATTCATTAACTGTAAAGTCATCGCTCGTCAAAGTTGCAACATAAGAATCACATCCATTAAATCCTGCTGCATCCAAGTCATCATTGAGTTGTACGCTGTCAAGATCGACGTTGCCATTGTTTTCAATATTGAACTCATAAACAAAGTTGGCACAACCGTCCTCTCCTATATCAAGACTAACCAATCGCTTGGTCAAGTCAATGCTCCCTGCTTCAGTCAATGTAACTACAACTTCGCACGAGTCTTTGTTACCACAGAAATCCTCAACGACAAGCGTTATAAAATTATCACCGATATCGCTCTGATTCAAAACAAAAGATTGGCCATTGACACCATTATCCACTACGCCATCTACAGTTCTATACATGTATCTCTTAAGATCACTAGGTGCGGTACAGTTGTCAGTAGAACCACAATCTATCTCAGCAAGATCTATTGTCGTCGTTCCTTCTGAACCTATGGATACTGAAAAGTCCGAACAACATATTACAGTCGGCGCAATCACATCTGGAACAATTGTAATTGTCGTTGTTTGGATGACTGCTTCATTTCCACATATATCACTTGCCGTAAATGTCACAAGAATATCATAAGTCTCATTAGCACAGAGATCCAGTTGGCCGGTATCATAGTCACTGACCAATGCTACAGTACCATCACAATTATCCTGCACTGAGGCACTTGCAATCAAGCTATCTATTAAAAAGCTCGCATCACCAGTACCCAAACTACTACAATCAATTGTGATATCATCAGGCGCTGTAATCACTGGAATCTGCGTATCAGGCACAATTGTAATCGTCGTCGTTTGTGTTATCGCTTGATTACCACATCTATCACTTGCCGTAAATGTTATGACGATGTCATAGGTAGAAGTTGCACACAAGTCTAATTGTCCAGTATTGAAATCACTAAGTAACACAACATCTCCGTCACAGTTATCAGTCACACTTGCACTTGCCACTAAACTATCAATCAAGAAGCTAGCATCTCCTGTTCCTAAACTGCTACAGTCAATAGTTATGTCACCAGGTGCGGTAATCACAGGTATCTGTGTATCTGGAACGATTGTAATTGTTGTGGTTTCCGTGACCGCTTGATTGCCACACTTATCTTCTGCTGTGAAGGTGATTACTATGTCATATGTTGCAACTGCACACAAGTCTAATTGATTGGTATTGTAACTACTATTCAAAATGATGCTACCGTCACAGTTATCGACAACACTTGCACTCGTCACTAAACTATCGATTATGAAGCTCGCATCTGCTGAGCCTAAACTACTACAATCAATTGTGATATCAT
>CALIHL010000159.1 GCA_938022935.1 uncultured Saprospiraceae bacterium | reverse complement strand
CAAAGATCAGCAGCGTGTCCATGTACATAGGTGGCGATCAAGCAAGCAGGTAACCGATCATATCCTTGAGCGAGTAAACCCAGAAGCATCCCAGTGAGGACATCGCCACTTCCTCCTTTAGCCATTGCAGGATTACCAGATCGGTTATAATAGATATCGCCGTCAGGTGTCGCTATAGAAGTGTAACGCCCTTTTAGGATGATATAGATATTATGTTCTTGAGCTTTGGCTCTTTGTAGCTCTATTCTACTAAGATGCCCATTAGAAGCACCAAATAGCCTGCTGAACTCCTTTATATGAGGAGTTATGATACATTCTTCTCTTATATCATCGATCCAGTTTTCCTTTGTCATAATATTAAGTGCATCCGCATCTAAAAGCATAGCTCGATTGTAATGGTCAAGAATTTTTCTAAGCAGCGCGACTGCCTCATTTGACTGCCCCAATCCTGGTCCTATAGCAAGTGCTTTGATCGTAGATAAAAAGATCGAATCCAGTGACTTGGCATGGATTAAGTGAGGGTGATTATCCGCAATCGAATGATTGTTTTGACTTGCGTCACATACAAAAGTATGACCCGCTCCCATCTTCGAGCAAGCCAAAGCTGCCATGATACCAGCACCTTTCATATGACGCTTACCTATGATTTGTAGTGCTCTGCCCATCAATCCTTTATGAGCAAATGCTGCACGGGCATAAATCATCTTAGTGACATCGATTTTATCAAAAAGAAAGGTGTCAGTCGGTGTTTTTTCTAGGACATTTTGGTTAAGTCCTATATCACCAAAATCCCAATCACCAACATACTGCTCATACTCCGTTGCATAGAAAGTAGTCTTTGGAAATTGAAAGGAAAATGTCCCTTTACAACTCATAGCTAATTTAGTCTCTTCATATGATGCTAATAACCCTGAAGGCGAGTCAACAGCATAGATGTGCTCATATTTGATATTAACATATGTGACTAAATCATATAAGAGGCCGTCTTAAGATCGATTGGAGCCATTGCCTACAAGTGCGTCGATTATTACACTCACATATTCTTCCAAGTTGACAAGTTGATTTGTATCCTCGACATAGATGTGTTCTATGGAGCAGTTATGGATGATCTTTTGCAGAAAATGAAGATTTTCTGCTGATCTCTTCCTTGATTGGTTTATTGAACCGATGGTTACAGTATATCCTCGAGCGGCAAGTTGCTCTCCGATAACATAACGATCAGCTCCATTATTTCCATAACCGCACAGTATGAGAACATGCTGTTCTTTGGAAATCTGGGTCAAAAACCAAGAACAAAACAACTTGGAAGCTCGATGAATGAGTTCTTTAGAGTCGGTGCCATGGGCTATAGTCTCAGTGTCTATCGATTGTATAGCTAAGTTATCATATATGTGATACATACATATGAGTTTTTTTTATATATATTTATCCTATAATCTGTTATTTACTCATGGAGAAAGTTCAATATTACGTACATTTACGTATTGAATTTGACTCGTGAGGCCAGCTTAATAAGGGTAAGCACTAGAATAAGGAAATTAAACTTTCCGTTCTTTTGTACCCAAGTGGATTAACGGTGTCAGTTATTCTGTGAACAAACCATAGCCTGAGATGAGAAAAAGTCTACTCTACGTTTTATTCTTGCTGCTAGCGGGATCTCTAAGTAGTCAGGATATACACTATTCGCAATTTTACAATTCTCCTTTGAATGTGAATCCCGCGAAGACTGGTATATTCAATGGAGATAAGAGGCTCAACCTAAGTTATCGTAGCCAATGGCGATCAGTGCCAGTTCCTTGGACAACCTTCAGTGGTTCATTTGATCGCAAGTTTTATCCAAAATATGGAAAGAAGCATTTTTTCTCTGCGGGAGTATTATTTAACTATGATGCTCAGGGAGATATAGCTGATATCAATCTTACTAACTTCAACATTACAGGAAGTTGGACTAAGATGATTAATGAAAATAACCTGTTCACGGTTGGGGCTATTCTGGGTTATGCCACTCGTGGCTTTGATTTCAACTCTCTGACCTTTGATAATCAATGGAATGGTCAAGAGTTTGATAGAAACCTCTCTGCTAGCGAAAACTTCGATACAGAGAGAACCTCATTTATAGAAAATGGTCTTGGCCTTAATTACAGATGGCAAAAATCAAGTAGAACTAAGTTAGATCTTGGCATAGGAGGATATCACTTGATTCGTCCAGGTATTTCCTTTGATGATTCGGATGATGTAAAACTCTCAAGGCGTATTAGTCTTACGGGTATTGGTAGCTTCGAACTATCCAGAAAGCTTGATATCCAGGTTAATGGCCTTTATCAATTTCAACAAGATTCTAACGAACTTATCTTAAGTGCTCTTGGAAAGATCTATATCAACCAACAAAGAGGAAAAGAACTGGCTTTGCATTTGGGACTTGGATGGAGATCCGGCAAGTCTTTATTTCCAATTGTGGCCTTACAGCATAGACAGATGTATATCTCTCTTAATTATGATGTTGACCTAACAGAGTTTGCTGAGATACACAACCAGAGAAGACCTTCTTCTTTTGAGATGCACTTTAATTATATCATAACCGACGTAAAACCAAAAGTTAAGGTCTGTCCAATATTCTAAAGAGATGAGCATGAAACAATTACATATATTGGCCTTCTTGCTTCTGTCCACAGTTTTGTGTCAGGGACAGACGAGAAATGCCTTCATCAAAGCAGCGGAAAGGGCCTTTGCAGATGAGAACTACTATGCTGCTATGGACTACTATCTGGAGACCATCCAGTTTGATAGTAGCAATGTAGAGATGTATTACAGAGCAGGAGAGGCTGCTCGTAACTTTGACTCCTATGAGAAAGCTGAAGAACTCTACTCTTTTGTCATAGCTGAAGACAATGATGCAAAGTATCCATATGCAACTTATCACCTCGCCCATATGCAGCAGATGCAAGGGAAGTATGAACAAGCAAAGACTAACTATCAATTATACCTCAGTCAGTTTGAAGGAGATAATCAAAGGTTTACAGATAAGTCACGTAAAGAGATAGCTTCACTCGAATGGTCATCAGATATGATCGCCAATCCTGAGGAGAGTGTAACGATAACAAACTATGGTGAAGGAGTCAATACTCCATATTCAGAGCTTGGTGCCATATTAGATGGAGACGATGTAGTATACACTTCCGTGAAATACTTCGCAAAGGATAGAAAGCAATACACAGATAAACATATCGGTAAAGTTCTTTCTCATTCGGAGACTGCACCTGCTATGGAAATCACAGAAGACTTCAACAAACCCAATCTACACACTGCTCATGTGACTTATAACATGAACAGGTCAAAGGTATTCTACACTGTATGTGAGTATATCAATGATGAAGATGTAAGGTGTGATATCTATTGTCGTCCAGTGATGGGGGATGGTTCTTTTGGTGATGAAATGAAGTTGCCAAGCCACATCAATGTTGATTCATTTACAAACACGCAACCTAATATTGGCTTTGATAAAAGCTCCGGCCAAGAGATCCTTTACTTTGTTTCTAATAGAGATGGAGGAGAAGGAGGATTAGACATTTATGCATCTAATATTACTGGAGTAGAATCATTTGCCAATCCAGTAAATCTTAGAGATGTCAATACCGGTGGTGATGATATAACACCGTTTTTTCATGAGAACTCTCAGGTGCTTTACTTCAGTACGGATGGAGATATGTCATTGGGAGGATATGATATTTACAGAAGTGTAAAAAACCAAACTGGTTTTCAAAGCCCGGAAAATGTAGGAGCACCGACTAACTCTTCATATAACGATGTTTTCTATTCTTTAAATGATGAGGGAGACAAAGGTCTTATGTCGTCCAATCGACCAGGATCTATGTACATAGATGAAAACAACAAGTCTTGTTGCTATGACATCTATCAAGTAGATATCGCACCGTTGAATATCAACTTGAACGCATTAACATTTGACGCAAAGTCACTTGATAGTTTAGAAGGAGTTACGGTTCAGTTAGTCTGTGTCGAGTCAGGTGAAGTGCTTAATGTTCTTACTAACGATATGGCCAATGATCACTCGTTCCAATTAGAAAGAAACAAGGACTATCTTTTGATCAGTACGAAGAAGGGCTATCACCCTGATACACTCCCCATTAGCACTAAGAATATTTTTAAGTCGGAAGACTTAGTTAGGAAGATCTATCTGGAAAGAAGTACTTTAGAATTAGACGTATTTACTTTTGATGACATAGCGAGAGAGGCTCTTCCTGGCACTACAATAGAACTTATGGATCTTACTGACAATACGATCCAAACGATAACAGTGACTAATGAAACGGCTAATGACTTTCACTTTGATGTGATACCGGGTCATAGCTATAGACTAATAGCGTCGCGAGATCGATATTATGATGATACAGTAGAGTTTGTGGCTAAAGATGATGATGGATCAGGCAAGATCACTAAGAACCTTTACTTAGTAAGAAGAGATTTGAATATCTACCTTCCATTGAGATTATACTTTGACAATGATATACCAGAGAGAAGATCGGGTGCTTTAGCGACAGGAGCGAAGTATGGCTCAGGAGCTGAGTCTCGTACAGATAAGCTTACTACTAACCTTAAGTACTCTGAGACATTTGACGAGTATGTGGTTAGAAAGGATGAGTTTAAAAATAGATTCTCTCGAGGTTTAAAATCAGACGAAAAAGCTGTTGCAGAACAAAGAGTAGAAGATTTCTTTGAAGGTGATGTGAAAGGAGGCTTTGATAGATTTACAAGGTTCTTAGATTATATCAACGGACAATTACAAGATGGATACTCGTTTGATATCTCGGTAAGAGGCTTCGCGAGTCCAAGAGCAGATACACGTTACAACTTGGCTTTAAGTCAAAGAAGAGTTGTTAGCGTTCAAAACGAATTAAGAGACTTTCAAAACGGGACGTTATTAAAGTACATCGATAACGGCCAGCTGAAAATTACAGAGCTATCTTATGGTGAGAGTCTTGCACCAGATAATGTTAGCGATGTACTGTATGACCGACGTAACTCTATCTATAGTCCAGATGCCTCCAAAGAAAGGCGTGCTGAGATAGTAGAGATTAAGCAAGGATCATTTTAGAATAATTTAATTAGCTCATCATAATTATATGATAATGAGTATGAACATGAAGTATATCAAACATATAGTCTCGATCCTTGTCATTCTTATGACAATGGGGTTAACAAATGTCAGTGCTACGCATATAGTGGGTGCAGATATGACATTTACTTGTAATGCCAAAGAGTGGTATGAGATTCACCTAACGGTACGAAGAGATTGTATCAATGGGGACAGTGAAGCCGACTTTGACGATCCTGCTTATGTGGGGATTTTTGATGCCTTTGGAACACCACTTAACTGGTTAGGCTCATTAGGAGCTGTTAAGATGGAGTTGCTAAGTGTAAACGACGTTCCAGGAGGAATTGATGAGTGCACGCCAGGAGGAACCGCAATTTGCGTATCTGAGGCAACTTATCTTGGAAAGGTATTTCTACCATTTAGAGAGAAGGGATATATCCTTGGATACCAAAGATGTTGTCGCAATGTGACACTTAACAATATCATCAATCCATTGGAAACTGGTAATACTTCTTTTGTATGTATCACCGAAGAGTCTATGAATGTTTGTAATAGTTCTCCAAGCTATGATGCTTGGCCAGAACTGTTCACATGTGTAGGAGAGCCTTTATCGATAGATGCGTCAGGAACAGATCCTGATGGAGATCAGCTGACCTACGAACTATATGTTCCTCATAGAGGAGCATCCCTTGCTACGCCTCAGCCGATCCCGCCTGCAGGACCTCCATATGATGATGTAGAGTATGCGCCAGGCTTTTCATTAGACAATGTTTTAGGTTCAGGAGAGCCACTAAGAATAGATCCTAATACTGGTTTAATAACTGCTGTACCAGGAGCTGTTGGTCAGTTTTTAGTAGGGGTGTTAATGACAGAAAGTCGTAACGGTGTACCATATTCTAAAACAAGAAGAAACTTTGAGTTAAATGTACTTGACTGTGGTGGTTTGACAGGAGTCAACTTCACTGCGCCAAGCTCGCAATGTGAAGGTCTAACGGTAGATTTTACTAATACGACCGTAGGAGGAAGCAGATATAAATGGAATTTCAATTACCCTTCAAGTGATATGGCTTTCATGTCAACTGAAGAATCTCCATCATTTACATATCCAGCCCCAGGTACCTACACTGTACAATTACAATCTACAGGTGGTGAGGATTTATGTAGGACAGATATAATCAGACAAATAACAGTTGGAAATAAAACTTTGGATGCATCATTTGATGGCCTAAATCCGCAGTGTCTTAATGATCTAATAACTATTAATCTTTCCACAATTGCTGTCCAAGTAAATACAAATGAAACAATTGTTTCAACGAGATATGAAGTGATAATTGATGGTTCAGTATACACATTTGATGGAGGGACTACACAAGCAGTTGTGCCATGTGCAAGAAGTATCGATGTAAGGGTTATTGTTACAACCGCTGATGGATGTACTGTTGAATCAACGCAGCGATATGACGATATACCTGGTAGTAGCGGACCTTCTATTGAATTTGTAGGAGGAGATGAGATAGCTATCTGTGCAGGTGAGTCGACGCTGCTCATTGCTAATCCAAATCCAGCTTGGACATATACATGGAGCCCAAGGACTGGACTAACATTTACAAGCGAGACAGATTTTTCTAATCCAAGGGCTAATCCTACAGAAACAACTACATACACAGTAACAGTGTCAGATGGTGTAACTTCAGTTACTGACCAAGTAAGAGTTATTGTTGCAAGTGAATTTTTAGATGTGTCCATAGCGAACAACACAACTACTTGTTCTAATCAAGTAAACCTGACAGGTAATGCTAGTAATGCTGGTGGAGAAAGCATAATATATGATTGGTCCTTTGACCCGAATTTCTCTACAGTTGTCGCTCGTGGTCAGACCGTTAACATTTCATTACCTGCTGGCGTATCGACTATATACATGAGAGCTGGAGGAGGGTTGTTCTGTGGAAGTAATGTGCCAAGTGTAACTGTTGATAATAACAGTGCTTCTACATTGTCAGCACCTGCGTCACCAATCAATACTTGTGTTTCTTCAGATGGTACTGTCTCTGTTGTGAGTAGTGATCCTAATGAAACATTTACAGTAGTTTGGGAGCCAAGCTCAAATATAACATCTGGATTAACAGGTCAGACAGTATCTACTACTGCACTTGATGGTCAGACTGAAGTAATACTCACTTATACAGCTACAACGAGCGGTGGATGTGTAAAAACAGAAACGATAACGATACCAGTTGTAAGTGACTTGGTGATGGATATATCTGGAGGAGGAACATCGGGATGTTCTTCAGGAGGAACTTATGAAGCTCTTTCTAATGCACCAATAGACTTGGTTAATGTAGAGTGGTCGTTGGACCCTAACTTTGGAACTATCTTGTCTACTGACAAAGTAGTAACAGTTGATGTACCTGCAGGATCATCTCTTTACTTAAGAGGTAATACAGGAAGCGGATGTGCGAGCGAAGTTGTATCTCGCACAATTATGCCTAATGATATGTCACTCGAAGTGGATGCTCCGAGAAGAATATGTCTTGGTGATACGGCTGACATAGATCTTATCATCCCTGAGGGTGAGAACTTTACTGTAGTCTGGAGTGCTGCAACAGAAGTTATATCAGGTCTTAATGACCCAAAAATCATAGTGGTAGGCATGGATACTGGTGCTGAAGCCCTTGTTCTTTCTTATACAGCAACTAACGATGAAGGATGTGTCATAACTGGTACAGTTGAAGTGCCTTATAGCACTGTTATACCGACTAACTTCGATCCACAAGTTGTCTGTGGTACCAATAGTATAGCCCTCTCGATAGATCCGATCTATGAAAATGGTGATGTTTTTTGGGATTTTGGAGATATAACCAGTACTGACGGAAGTCCAACGCTTGACTTTGGAGCTGCCGGAACATATAATGGTGTGTTGTCATCAACGATGGAGACTTGTAACTTTGATGCGATGGATGTATCAGTTGTAGTACCTGAGATATTAGAACTGACTACAGATCAAGAAACTGATCAAAGAAGTTGTGAAGCTGTTGAAAGTATAAACCTTGGCGTAGATGGTAAGGGCTCAGAAGTAGTTTGGACAGACCAAGCTGGTAACGAAGTAACGGTTGGAGACTCATTGATGTTAACTGATCTTGCAGGTTTAGAAACATTGACGGCAACAGTATCGGATACTTTTGGATGTACAGAAGCAATTACATTCCAAGTTGGAGTATATGAGTTTGATATAGATATAGATGGTCCTGGTATAAACGGTGCAGACCCAGCATGTGGAGAGTCAATTGATCTAACAGCTACAGACAATACAGGAGCGAACGTTTCTTATATGTGGGTGTCAGCATCTGGGGGTGTTTTAAGTGGTGGAGATACAGCTAATCCAACGATTGATCCAGCTAATGCAGGAGATCTTGTACTTGTTGTAACTAATGAAGATTTTGGATGTACAATGGAGTTTCCTGTAGATGTAAATGGATCTTCAGGGATAACAGCAACAATAAATGCTACACCAGGAACAACCATAACAGAAGGGGAAACAGTAACTCTTGACGTTGTAACCGATGCAATTGGAGAGACCTATCAGTGGGACGACGGTAATACTCAAGGATCGAGAGAGGTGATGCCAACAGAGACAACTACTTATACAGTTCTTGTCACCGATGAGAATGGCTGTACTGCTGAAGCAACTATAACGATCACAGTTGAGGAAAGACTTTGTACTACTTTTGATGTTCCTACTGCGTTTACACCAAATGGAGATGGACAGAATGACGAATTAGTTGTAAGAAGTGATGGAGATCTTGACGCCGTAGACTTCCAAGTTTTGGATAGATGGGGTAAAGAAGTATTTAGGACTACAAGACAAAACGAAGGGTGGAATGGTTTCCATCAGCAAACAGGTGCGGAGATGTCACCAGATGTATTCGCCTACTGTCTTAAAGTAACTTGTAACGGAGAAGAAACTGTTAGAGCGGGAAGTGTAACACTTGTCAGATAACTAATCTTCATTTATAAAATATAGAAAAGCCATTGCACCTCGCAATGGCTTTTTTTATAGCTGTATTTTATACAAGACATGTTCTGCCATTGGATGGCTGGGATCCAAGCTTGGATGGGTGAACTGACCTTCATGAGCCATCCCGATCTTCTCCATAACCTTGTAAGAAGGCAAATTAGAAAGTGTTGTAAAAGAATAGATTTCCTTCAGTTTTAAAACCAACTTGGCATATTGAATTATAGCGGTAGCTCCTTCTGAAGCCAATCCTTGTCTCCAGACACTTGATATAAGTCGCCACCCGATCTCGACACATGGTGTAAAGCTAGTTTCAAAGGTTGGGTGGTAGAGGCCATTAAAGCCTATAAACTTACCAGTGGACTTCAACTCAACTGCGAAGAAACCATAATCCCACTTTTCAAAGTGAGCTGTCATCGTCTCTATAGCAGACAGTGTTTCCTCAGCGCTTAAGGTCTTAGGGAAGTGCCTCATCACTTCTTCATCTTGATTCATTTTGATAAATGGTTCAGCATCGCTATCCTTCCATCCTCTAAGAATCATTCGCTCAGTCTCTATGTAGATCTTTGACATACTTCTTTATCAATATTATTATCTTACCTAACTATACTCAAACATAACTATTGCAAGATGCGATTTCCAACTTATTTACTTGTTACGATTCTCACCTTAGGTTTTACTGATTTATCAAGTCAGACTTTTGACCGTCCAGAACCCTCAGACCTCGACTCTCTCTTTGAAGGATTAAAATTCAGAAATATTGGTCCATTCAGAGGAGGAAGAAGTGTTGCTTCTTGTGGTGTCATCGGAGATGATCAGACTTACTATATGGGGTCTACTGGTGGTGGGATCTGGAAGACAACAGATGCAGGCATAACATGGAATAATATATCAGATGGTCAACTTCACACAGGCAGTGTAGGGGCGATAGAAGTTGCTCCTTCAGATCCCAATGTCATTTATGTTGGGATGGGAGAGCATCCTGTTAGAGGCGTAATGACTTCACATGGTGATGGGATGTACAAGTCAATAGATGCTGGTAAGACTTGGGATCACATAGGTTTACCTCACTCAAGGCACATCGCAGAGATTATCATTCATCCAGCTAATCATGATGTCGTATACGTAGCCGTACAAGGCGCTGTACATGGAGATAGTGACGATCGCGGAGTATATAAAACAACAGACGGTGGAATGAAGTGGAACAAAGTGCTTCATGTTGATGCCACTACAGGGGCTGCAGACATAACAATGCATCCTCAGAGACATGACATAATCTTTGCGTCTATGTGGGATCACCGTAGATACCCTTGGCAAGTACGAAGTGGTGGACCAGGTTCTGCGATCTATCAGTCTACAGATGCAGGAGCGACTTGGTCTAAGGTTAAAGGAGGATTGCCTAAAGAGATGGGGAAGTCGTCTATAACTTACTCTCCAGCTAACCCAGATGTGATGTATGTCAATGTTGAATCCAAAGGCACCCAAGGTGGCGTTTATAGATCTAACGATGGTGGTAAGACATGGAAGCAAACAACGAGTGATCGTGTGACAGTAGCAAGAGCATGGTACTACATAGAGATCTTTGCAGATCCAGAAGATACAGAGACTGTCTATGTGCTCAACGCACCGATGCTCAAGTCCACAGATGGTGGAAAAACATTTAAGTCAGTAAGTAACCCACATGGAGATCAGCACCATCTTTGGATCAATCCTGATAATCCAGAGAATATCATACTTTCTAATGACGGAGGCGCATGTATCACCTTTAACAGAGGTCAGTCTTGGTCCAGCCAAAGTAATCAACCGACGATACAGTTTTATAGAGTCATAACAGACAATCTATTTCCTTATAACGTCTATGGAGGTCAGCAGGATAATTCTTCATTAATCACAGCCAGTCGAACGACAGGGGCAGGTATCACTTGGAAAGATTGGGAAAGTGGTCCTGGGTGTGAAAGTGCATTTTTAGCATTTGACCCAGATGACCCGCAAAAGATTTATGGAGGTTGCTACCAAGGAAATATTTCAGTAATGGATAGAACAACTCGAGAAGAAGTAGATATCATGGCATATCCTACAGCAGGTCTTGGATGGACGCCGAGTGATATGAAGTATAGATATAATTGGAATGCACCCATCGTCGCTTCTCCTCAAGATCCCAATACAATCTACCATTGCGGTAACCACGTCTTGGTCACAAAGGATGGCGGCATTACATGGATGGAACTGAGTCCAGACTTAACACGAAATGAAAAAGAAAAGCAAGTCGTTGGTGGAGCGCCATATACTAATGAAGGAGCTGGTGGAGAAGTATACAACACGATCAGTTACTTGGAGGCATCACAACATAGCGATCAAGTCTTGTGGACTGGGAGTGACTGTGGACTTATCCATGTCACAACCGATGGAGGAGCCAACTGGTCTGATGTGACACCAAAGAATATCGGAGAAGCATTGGTCAATAGCATCGATGTATCACCGCATAATCCAGCTGAAGCGTATGCTGCAGTAACGAAGTATAAATTTAACGACATGTCTCCAATGATCTATCATACAGCTGATTATGGCAAGTCTTGGCGGAAAATCGTGAATGGAATAGATAAGAACCACTTCATAAGAGTAGTTCGTGAGGATGAACGTGTTGAAGGCTTGTTGTATGCTGGCTCAGAAAGTGGATTGTATATCTCTAACAACCATGGACAGAACTGGAAGAAGATGAACTTAAATCTTCCTGTCTGTCCGATCACTGATCTTACCTTTAGAGATAACGACTTAATCGTTGCTACTTCTGGACGTTCGTTTTGGGTTTTAGATGATCTAAGTGCTATCCAAAAAGGGTACAATATAAAAGCAGACCAGGGGCTTCATGTTTATCAACCAAAGGATTCATATCGTGTGAATGGTTCTGGTCGTTCTCGACCGGGTACTTCGATGGGAAAGAACCCTGCATCAGGTATCATTGTAGATTATTATGTGCCGAGTGATCTCTCAGATAGCCTTGAATTAACATTAGAGATCCTTGATGCTCAAGGTGCTTTGATAAGCTCATATAGTTCTAAGCCAATAGAAGGGTTTAAGTCATATCCGGGTGGCCCATCAAAACCTGCATTACTTCCTATTAAGAAAGGTAGCGTCAATCGCTTCAATTGGAACATGCGTAAAGATCCGATTACTGGAGTATCTGGGGTATTCTTATTAGGGGGTTATAGTGGTCCTATGGTTCCTCCGGGAACATATAAACTGAAGATGAGCCTTGGTGATGAAGCAAGTGAGACAATGGCAGTGCTAAAGGCAGACCCAAGGGTAAAGGCCAATCCAAATGATTATAAGGTACAATATGAAGCTATCAGTCAAGCTGAACAAATCATAAAGAATATCCAAAAAGATGTTACTAAAATGAGATCTGTGAAGAAAGATTTAGCGTCGGTGAAAGGGTTGATAGATGGTAGGGACGAATATGCATCTATCGATTCTTTAGCGGAAGATATCACCGAACAGATCGATACTTGGGAAGCAGGGTTGATACAACCTGACCAAAAAACATTTCAGGATGTAATTAACTTCCCTAATAAGCTCAATGCAGAGGTTAATAATCTAATGGGTAGGATGGGAGGTATAGACCCTATTATCACTACTGGAATGAAGCAAAGGCTGAAGGATCTTCAAGACCAATATGCTGATGTTGAAAAAGAGAAAGATAGAATCATCAATAAAGAGATGAAGGACTTCAACGATGCCTTTAAAGCTGCCAGTGTTGAAGTACTTACTTATCCAAAGGATTGACGTAAGAATTTCTCAAGTGTTCAGGCATGCTTGTCTTTGCTTGCTCCATGAGGCTTCCATAAAATTGGACAGCTTCCATGGTAAGTAGATTGCCATAAAGTGGTTTTTCGTTCTTGATGAATACTTGAAACAAACATTGCTGAGAAAAGTAAAGATCTGACTCTAGAAGAATCTCTCCATTACCGAGGTATATTTTTCTGGCCATAGGGGCACAACCTTGTGGGATGCCTGCAATAGGTGTACTCGACACATAGGTCATATCAGTTCTAATGGCGGAGTTTTCTGTTTGATTCATGCTTAAGGGTAGTTCATTGAACATGAAGTCAATATGATCTCCATTTGACAATAGCTCACTGATCATTTCTTGAGGGATGCCTTGATCTGAGAAATTAGCAGGCACAGTCAAAGGAGCATCTTGAGCTATCGAAGGCGTCTCAACGCTAGCAGGTATATCCTGAGGGTTTTTACATGCGATGACTGAAAGTAAAACGAAAAAAGCGATAGTACAGAAAGTATAGGATCTCATAGTAGACCGAAGGTATAACTCTTTAACAGAAATGAGAAAAGAAGATTAATCAGAAGACCTGAATCTTTCCTGTTGACTTTACTCCAGTCTCAAAAGTTACTTCTATAAAGTAAAGTCCTGGTTGAAGCTGACTTTGTAGATCTACCTTTAGTGAGGCGGATTCACTTGGATTTTTCTCCATAAATATCACCTTCCCGGATCTATCGAATATTGAAAAGGATGTTGCTTTTTGATCGGTCAAGAGATCCACATAGAAATGTCCATCATTGGGGTTTGGAGCAACAATAATCTCAATCTCATCTTGACCATCAGCGTAGTCAGGCAAAGGCCCTTCATATAGCCTGAACTTATCTATGCCTCCTTCTACTAAGTGTCCTTGTTCTGTATCATCCGACACTTCGATTTGGATTCTTACTTCTTTCGTCCTCTTGTTGATGGAGTCGACCTTTATCTCAACAGGATCACGCCAGCGCCCAGGTTCTCCTTCGCTATGCGTGATCTCTTTGACTAATACCTTTTCCTTGTCAAAGAAGGCATAGATCTCCATCTTATCATTGGCAGCACTATTGCCACCATCATTAAAGAACCAAGGTGTTATTTCAATAATAGCATTTTGAAATGACTCAACATTGATGATAGGAGAGGTTAATGTAACTACTCCGTCATCTACATCATCCGCTCCTAAGGAAGAATTGTTATTGCCAGTGACATAAGCATAATTGTTAAGATCATTATCTACATCTACGTTGGGATTAGAGGGAGACCCATTAAAGAATGTCCCTTTGGGGATCACACGTTCCCACATACCTGATCTTGCATCGCCTCCAACTGTCCAGCCT
Source organism: uncultured Saprospiraceae bacterium (assembly GCA_938022935.1). Lineage (GTDB taxonomy): Bacteria > Bacteroidota > Bacteroidia > Chitinophagales > Saprospiraceae > JAJRXG01. The sequence continues at coordinate 17,781 of CALIHL010000159.1, read as the reverse complement.
AAGTCTACAAAAAAGTCATCTTCGTATCCTTCTTCTAACACTATGGACTCTAGCTCTTCACTTTCTATATCTATCGATAAGACTTTCCCTTTATATCCCCATGCCGCCACATATACCTGATACGCTCCTTTGACAAATAGAGACTTATAAAATCCATTGGATTCTGATGCTGTCTCTTCTTTTCTAAACTCTCCTTCAAATATTAGCTTGGCTCCAGAGATTGGTGTACCGTCTTTATCAGTTACAAAACCACCAGCGGTGAATACATCTCCTCTTTGAAGTAATTTCACATCGAGGTCTACCACTTCACCTTGTAATAATTCGACGTCGATCGTTTGTGTTATATAATCAGGGTGGCTGACCGTTACATTGTAAGTGCCCGATTGACCTGTTCCAGTTTTGTAGACACCATTAGCGCGACTTAACTCTATTGTTTTATCTGCATCATTAAGTACGACGCGCACCCCGTTTATAGCTGAACCTGTTAGCGCATCAACTACTTGACCTTCCAAGTAGGCAGCTCTTTGATAATCTGGCTGAAAAACGAACAGCCCTCCAGCAAGATCACTGGCTAACAGAATACCAGATGGTAAAAAAGGATAAGCGCCCCAACAACCACTAAATCCAGAACCTTGAGGTAGATATGTGTCATACTGTCCCACTTTAACTAAGTTGTCAGGTCTGTGGGCATCTAAGATGATGACTCCTTCCGTGTACCACGATGTAACCAGATATCCATCTTTATAATGTGTATTGTGTGGGACTATAGCTTCATCTTCAGTTGGCCTATATTGATCGATCCTAATAGGACTTTCTAATTCTGAGATGTCATAAGCATCAACATAAGATCCTCCACGCTCATCGGTTGTAAAAACAAACTGACCATCATCAGAGTACCATGCATTGTGGGTAAAGTTGGATGAAGTACTTGTCCTGCTGATCACTTGAGGATTTTCCTTGTCAGAAATATCATATATCCCCAAGTTGCCTTCATTGATTTCGGAGGCGAAAAGTGTGTCTCCTCTTGTAATTACATCGTGGCTATATCTGCGACCTACTGGTCCTAAGAATATAGGATTAAGTGGATCAGTTGATATGTCGAACATGATGACTGCACCATTGGCAATATTGCATCCTGCTAAGTAGGCGATCCCTTGAGTCTCGTCGATATAGATGTTGTGACATGTCTCAAGCGTTATGGTCTCATTGTCAACAGTCAACTCACCTTTGTATAATGTAGATGTGATGACATCTGGCGCTTGAGTCATATCTATGATGGTTAGACCATCAGCACCTCTTTGCGTGATCTGATAGATGTACTCGCCATTTGTCTTAAAGTCTCTCCAGATGGACTGTGCTCCACTGATTGTCTTGACGAGCTGAGGATTATTAGGATCAACAAGAGTATAGATACGACAATCTTGCTCCGTTCCTATCACAGCATACTCTGTACCATCTGGTGCTACATAACCCCAGATATCATTAGTCTCAACATTGCTATGTTGACGTTGAGCCAATAGCTCCAAGTTAAAATCACCTTGTGCTGAGATAGAAGCGATCCCCCAGATGCAAACTAACCACGCTAAAAACTTCTTCATATCTCTATCTTCTTGGATCTCTTATTGTGACCTAAGTTTAAAGAAATAAACGCATGGTATATTGTATGTGATGCCTTTTATTGGTCTCTTTGTAAATCAAGGAACAACAATGAGAAATATCCTGTTAAATAATGACAATACTCACTTATGAAAATGTACCATAACCCGCGTTGTAGAAAGAGTAGAGAAACACTGGCTTTGCTTCAAGAACATAATCAAGAACCAGAGCTCATATTATACCTTGATGATACGCCATCAGAAGTTGAGCTTAAGGCAGTCATCAATAAACTTGGGATCACACCTGAGCAATTGCTGAGAAAAGGAGAAAAGATATATAAAGAAGAGTTCAAAGGAAAGGAGCTATCTGATGCTCAGTGGATAAAGGCTATGATCAAGTATCCTAAGTTGATAGAGCGACCCATTGTCATCAAAGGTAAGAAAGCAGTCTTAGGAAGACCGCCAGAGAATGTGCTAGAACTCCTTTAGCTCATGTTGGCGCCCATCAGTAAACGCGACCCATAAGCTCGTGCTCTACAATCGTCCTTTTTAGTTCAGCAAAGTCGACTTCACCTTGGTGGCGATAGACTATGTTGCCTCCAGGTTCTAATAGCAGCGTGTAGGGAAGTGCTCCATTCCAATTAGGGTCTATCGATTCGATTAAAGCATACTTGTCATCGTCGACAGCTATGAAGTTTTGAAGTGACGAAGCCTTGTCTATTAGAAACTGAAGCGCTCTATCTTTTTTCTCAAGTTTATCAGCCGATATGGACACAAACTCAAAGTCTCTCGCTCCATACATTCGTTGCATAGCAACAAACTCTGGATATTCTATCCGGCACGGAGCACACCATGTAGCCCAGATATTGATTAATCTCAACTTGTCACTCTTGTTGCCTACAAGTCCTTTTATATCAGCAAGTTCTATCTCATCCAGAGTGACTTCTTTCTCAGTCCATTCTTTATCGGTACGCCCTTTCATCTCTGTTTTCCAGCCCCACTTTGTAGAGCAACCAAACGTTTTCGTTTCTGGAATAGCTACCGGTTCTCCAGCAAGTAGTTGATCTATCGCAGTTCTGATATCTTCAGCATGAGCGCTACCAGGTTTCTCTGAGGCATCTATCCGACCTCTATATCGAAGCTTTCGATCCTTGTCAAATAAGAAACAATGAGGAGTTGCCGCTGGACCATACGCCAAAGAGACTTTCTGGTTATCTCCATCATAGAGATAAGGAAAGTTGAATTCTGCATCTCTATTCTTCACTAACATGTCTTCATATGTATCACCAAGATCAGAATAGCCAAGCTCTTCATACAAGAGACCTAAAGGACTATTAGGTGAGATCGCTACAACTTGGACATTCTTGCTTTTATAATCAGTCGTTAGCTTCTTGATGCGTTCTTCATAGGCTTGGGCCGTTGGACAGTGATTGCATGTGAAGACAACGAGCAACACCTCAGCGTCACTATAATCTGAGAGTTGATGATAATAACCATCTACACCTGGAAGGTCAAAATCAGGGGCAGCTGCACCCAATGCCAATGGGAGCACTTCTTGCTTAGGCACTTTGACAGGCTTAGATCTAAATAGTTCTGCTGTCTTTCGTTTTACCTTTTTCTGATCAGGACCTTGATTGCAGGATATGAATAGAGCGATCAACATTACGGGTATCAAGTACTTTGTCATGATAGAATTCTAACGATGGGTGTGATTTCTTTTCTTAAAGATACCTTTTGTTATAGAACTGCTGCCTTTTGAGGATTTGGTCGTGAGAAGGAATCGCACTTACGCCTTTGCCCTCGATGCTTAGGGACGCTGCGGCATGAGCATAGGCAGCTGCAGCACTGATCTGATTAGATCTCGCGTACTCATATAAAAAAGCAATACTGAATATATCTCCAGCTCCAGTCAAGTCAATAGGCTCACATGGAAAAGAAGGGTAAAGTTGCGAAGTTCCTGATTGGTATACTTCAGCGCCTCTTTCTCCTCTTGTGATGACAACAATATCAACGAGTTCTTTTAACTCTTCAGTCAGCTGTTGATCAAATCCTGTTATGTCATCATCACTCATGATGATGATATCAAGATTAGAAAATAGCGATAGATCAGGCAGAGATGGCATCACTAAACCATCGGCAGCAAAGTCTCTAAGCCAACCTTGTATCGTCGCAGCTTTTAGTCCTTTGTAATTAGAAAGCGTATTTTCTTCGATTCTAATTTCATTAGTGATAGGACAGAGGAACAGGAAATCAGAGTCACTTAATATAGACGAAGGTGTGATCAGGAGATCGCTAGCTTGGCTATGCAAATATTGAACTCGGGTTGTTGCTGTATAGGTGTTCTCAAATATGGTCGTTTGTTCACTATCAATTATAGTTGAGTCTATCTTAAGTTGGTCAAATGTTTCTTTAAACTGAAAGTCAGGACCATAACTTGAAAGCAACGCAACAGATGGGCAAAGCTTCTTAGCAAATATAGAGCAGTAAGAGGCCGTGCCTCCTAAGATATATCCCTCAGGGACTTTGTCATGACAGACATGACCGATGATCTGGATTTTATTGACTAAGGGCAATTCTCTATTTGTTCACGTATAGAAGTGATGGGCAAAATAGTTTGGTCGCCCCATTCGTGACTAAGATAGTTAATAAGATTGCTTATCTCTGCTTCTCGCAGATTGCTAAATCCTGGCATCACAACTGTAGATAGATGACTACTTTGACGCCCTGTTCTGATCAGGCATGTCAACTCATCCATTTTATCATAGAGGTAGACGGATTTCTGAAGTGAAGGATACATTTGGCCCAGACCGTTACCATCGTCCATGTGACAGTTGCTACAGAGTGCTTTGTAGATACGCTTGCCTTGGGTGTACTTCTCCTGCTGACAAGAAAAGCAAACTGCTAAGGCGATCACCAAGAAAACAATGAGTTTATTCATAAGTGCTCCTTAGGTAATCTAGCGTTTTTATAAACTGAGAAACAGACTCAGGATCCATGCCATCACAAAATCCACGGATCTTTGCCTGCTTGTCAAGCAGCAATATCTTACCGCTATGGTCAAAGCCTCCCGGAGCATATTCGTCTTCATGTGCTGCAACAAAGTAGTCTTCATTTGCCATCTCCATGATCTTATCTTTTGGTCCTCTGAGGAAGTGCCAGATGTTAGGGTCAGCACCGATCTTATCCGCATATTCTTTTAAGACTGCGATGCTATCTCTTTTCGGATCAACTGTATGCGAGATCAACATAACGTCGCCATAATCAGTGATATGATCTTGGATCCTTTTCATCTGTGCAGTAACATATGGGCAGATCGCTGGACAAGAAGTAAAGAAGAAGTCCACCACATGGATCTTGTTTTTATATGTAGCATTGGTCACGGTCTCTCCTTCTTGATTGGTAAATGAAAAAGGGCGGATCTTATGTTCGATCCTGTTGCCCGCGAGATCTTCTCTATCACCAATAAATGGAAGCGGACCGATATCACTTTTATAACAAGAGATAAGGCTTGTGATCAGGATCAAGGACCCAACAAATATGAAGTGTATTTTTTTCATGCTATTGCAAATATTTTCTTGCGTTATCGATAGAAGTCAGCATCACACCTTGCATCTTCTTAACATCAACCATTTGCTGATCAAGGTAAGCTTTATAGTCACCATCAGAAGCGCTTGGCTTGTCATATCCTGCCATCCAATCCATCATTGCTTCATCTGCATCATCGAGTGACTTGATCAAAGTCTGGGCTTCTTCAGACTGAGACGAGTTCTTTAGTTCTTTCTTGAGTTGATAGATGTCTTTCATCATTGGCATCACTTCGTCGTGGATGACCATGATCTCGTCATGTTTTTGGTTGATCTCTTTTTGTTCTGGAGTCTGTGGCTTGCACTGGACCAAAGAGAGAACCAATAAACTTATTGCTAATATCTGTGTGCAAACAAATGATCTTTTGCTCATGATTTCTACTTTTACGATCGAAGACAAAATTAATCTTTATAGAAGTAGAAACTCTTTAAAGAAATCTGTGTTTATCCTTTAGAACTAGTATGAATAAGAAGAGAGTCATCGTTTGGTTTCGTAATGATCTAAGGGTTCATGACAATGAAGCTTTGCATGATGCACTTAGCTCTGGGGGAGAGGTCTATCCTGTGTATGTATTTGATACTCGAGTCTTCACAGGTACAACTGCATATGGCATGCCAAAGACAGGTAAGTTTAGAGCGCAGTTCGTCTTACAGGCCATCGCTCAACTAAAGGAATCACTCCAATCCTTAGGAACAGACTTAATCATCAGATCAGGTTATCCGGAGGATGAGGTATTTGCATTAGCGAAAGAGTTGAAGACAAGTTGGGTCTTTTGTAACCGAGAGCGAACCGAAGAAGAGTTGAAGGTACAAGATGCACTGGAGAGTCATCTTTGGGAAGTAGGCCAAGAAGTACGCTACTCTCGTGGTAAGATGTTGTACTACACTTCAGATTTACCATTTCCAATAACGCATACGCCAGAGTCTTTCACACAGTTTAGAAAAGAAGTTGAAAAGATCGTCCAAGTCAGAGAGCCAATTGCAGTGCCAGAAGAGATTGCGAGATTTGAAGAAGAGGTCGAGCTTGGAGAGATGCCGTCTTTAACTGATTGGGGATTTACGAAAGAAGAAGCAGATTCTACTGATGCGATCTTGTTGAAAGGAGGAGAGAAGCGAGGTTTACAACGCTTACAATATTACCTCTGGGGTACAGACAGCGCGGCGACGTATAAAGAGACGCGTAACCAATTGTTAGGTCAAGATTATTCTACTCATCTTTCTATGTACTTAGCGCATGGTTGTCTTTCGCCAAAGATGCTCTTTCATGATTTGAAAAAGTATGAAGAAGAGCGATCAAAGAATGAAAGTACATATCATATCTTCTTCGAGTTATTATGGCGTGATTTCTTCCGATTGATGGGCAAGAAGCATGGCAATGATATCTTCAAAAAAGGCGGAATCAAGCAAGAGTTGAGAGCAGATCTAACAGAGGATGAGTCTTTGTTTAGGATCTGGTGCGAAGGGCGTACAGGTATGCCGTTTGTGGATGCTGCTATGATAGAGCTCAATACAACTGGCTATATGTCCAATCGCTCCAGACAAAATGTTGCAAGCTTCTTAGTCAATGATTTAAAACTCAATTGGCAGATGGGGGCTGAGTACTTTGAATCTCTATTAATAGATTATGACCCCTGTAGCAATTATGGTAATTGGAATTATATCGCAGGCATAGGCAATGATCCAAGAGAGAGTAGATACTTTAATATGATCACACAAGCTAAGCGTTATGATCCAGACGGGAGCTTTGTAAAACATTGGATACCTGCACTTGCAGATGTGCCTGCTGACAAGGTGCATCAGCCTTATCTACTAAGTGTAGAAGATCAAGAAACTTATAATTGCGTTCTTCAAAAAGACTACCCAGACCTTTGTATCAAAAAGGAGGTTTATAACTAAGTATTAGTAGTTGATCAAGTATATGCTGTCTACGTCTAATCGTTCCTTCAGAAAGGAAGTCAGTTTTAGGTTATTCTCCGTCTGAGTGTCTGTTTTTCTCTTCCAATTGATCATCAGAGTTGGAAGGTCGTGACTTGTATTGGAAAAGTTGGTATTGTGGATAGTAGCCAATCCAAACTTTTCGATATCAGGGTAAAGTGCTTTAACCTCATCACGGATCTGATCAAATATTACACTGTCGATGTGAGATTCTTTATAATAAGATATTAGCTTAGTATTGTTGGCTCGTTCCTGTTGTTGTTTGTCTAATTCTGCAGTAATCGTCTGGAGGTTCTCCTCAATTAACTCTACGTCATCCAACTTGACCTCCGAAGTCGAAATGATCTTTATCTCAAACTCCTTTTTATATAAAGTGGATAGGCATTCTTCATACTCTGGTACTTGTTCGTCGGAGATCACATCACCATATACTTTTAAGAATAGAGTAAGGTGACCTGTGCTATCATTGGTTTCATGATGATAACTGTCAAGGTATATATCATTCTCTTTCAGACAATCTTCTTTAAAAGCAGCAAGACTTCTCTCTAAGCGGTGATTGGTCAATACATCTGTAAAAATCAAATAACTTGGGATCACTAGTGCTAAACTGCAGGCGATGATCAGTATAATATTGAGTCTTTCCTTTTTTGCATCCAGATAATGTCGATATGGGAATTCTAAAAATCTTACAATCAGATATGTAGATAAGGCAACGAAAAATGTGTTTAGAAAAAACAGATAAAATGCAGCAGATGCGGTTTCCCATTCTCCATGTGCGAGACCATATCCTGTAACACATAGAGGTGGCATCAATGCTGTGGCAATCGCAACTCCTGGTAGAGTAGTAGAAACATCTTTCCTCGCAATACTTATAATCCCTGCAAAGCCACCAAATATGGCAACAAAGATATCGAGGAAAGTAGGTTTAGTCCTTGCTGAGATCTCAGATGTGAGTTCGTCAAAAGGGGTTAACTCAAAATAGATATAACTGGTCAGCACGGCTATAAAAATTGCAATCGCAAAATGAGAAAGTGAATTTCTCAAAGTAGCCATATCATTAATACCTATTGATACTCCTATACCGAGTATAGGCGACATCAGAGGAGATATCAACATGGCTCCTATGATCAGGGCTTGAGAGTTTTGACTGAGTCCAATGGACGCGATGACAATAGAGCACATCAGCATCCATGCATTGGCGCCTGCAAGAGATGAGTTTTTCTTTATATCTGCGATAGTAGCTTGAGCGTCGACACCTTTCTTAAGGTCTATGACATCAGCTAAATATGATTTCAGATATCTTGGAATATCCTTTAGCTTAAATAATAGTGGTTCTCCTTGTGATGAATTGCCTTTTTTAGGCGAGCTCATGTGCTAGCTGTTTGTTACTGAGGACCAGCGTCCTGTCACAGCGACTTGCGATATCTTTACTATGCGTCACCAAGACAAAAGTCTGATTATAATCTCGACGCAACTTAAGCAATAATTGAAATAAATCCTCAGAAGTATGATCATCTAGATTCCCTGTAGGCTCATCAGCAAAGACGATGTCAGGCTTGTTGATCAGTGATCTTGCGATAGCCACTCTCTGTTGTTCTCCACCAGAAAGCTCATTGGGCTTATGAGTTAATCTGTCCCCAAGTCCGAGGTAAGCTAAGAGCTCCTTGGCTCTTGCTATTGTTTCGTCTTCATCCTTACCGTATATGAAAGCTGGGATACATACATTTTCTAATGCCGTAAACTCAGCTAACAGGTGATGAAACTGAAAGATGAATCCTATCTTTTGATTTCTAAAGTTGGCCAACTCTCTTTCGTTCAGACTGGTGATGTCTGTGCCTGAGATGGATATGGTACCTGTGTCAGGAGTATCGAGCGTACCCAAGATGTGGAGTAGTGTGCTTTTACCACTTCCACTTTTACCCACGATGGCAGCAATCTCATTTTGCTTGATCTCGATATCTAAACTATCGAGCACATTGAGATTTCCATAAGACTTTGATATGTTCTTACCTATGAGCATGGGGTACAATTAGTTCTGGGATGAATCAAATATACGATAAACATACATATTAAATAATTATTTAATATGTATTAAGTAGCACTTTAACACATCATCAAAAATGAAGTGCAAAATTTTAGCTATTGTAATTACAAAGTACGCGGGTAAACCCGCGATTTATGGTCTTCCAGCGTTGAGAATTAGAATTTTAAGTAGCCAAATAATGTGAGGTTGCCATTGGTAGTTTTGAATGCACCGCTTATCTGCTGATCTTTAGCAATATTTGAAAGGCTGTTACTATAATTTACACCTACACCAAGCCCTTGTAGTTCTATCGCTGCACCAAAGTTGACGCCCCAGTCTGATTTATTCAATCGTTCATCCAAGTTGTCAATAAAGCCTGAGCTTGTATTTAGTAAATATCCAAAGTATGGACCAGCCTCAACAATGACACCCAGTGCGTTACCTCCTACTTTTAAAGCTAAGTTCACTGGTACTTCTAGGTAGTGCAAGTTGGTATTGCCGGTAGCTCCAGATGATTCTCCTTTACCACCCTTAACGTGATAGAGTAATGCAGGGCGCAAGCGCAAGCCGGCTAAGACAAAATCTCCTTGTAGTCCCAAGTGATATCCAATCTTAGATTCGGCTCCAAAGTCGACGTCATCTCCATCCACAGATACATTAGAATAGTTAAGACCTCCTCTTACAGCCACTTGGCTATATGCGAAAGAAGAAAGGAATAAGAAAGATGTTAATGTGATTAGTCTAAGCATGATCATCTCTTTAAGTTTTGATTGAAAGAAGCTTTTTCATTTCCCAACTATTTTGACTGAATGTTAGTGAAGCCTTCAGTCTTTATTAGCTGCGATACTATAGAAACGAATAAAACGTGAGGGTTATGGTTATTCTTGTGTTAAGGTGGTATGAATTAGAAAGGTAAAAAAGGGAGACAAAGTGTTTGTCATAGCATATAGGGCAAAAACACACGCCAAAGACTGTTGTGTCGGATAATAACTGTAGTTGGAGTATTGACTAGTGAAGTTTGTTTCCCTCTGTTAGTCAGTCTTTTCTTTGTTAACATCAAGAAGAAGCAAAGGGAGGCAATGGACGATTTGGGTGGCAGCTATGCTTGTACAGGCTGAAAAGGTGGATAGATAACTCAATCGCTTCTTTTGCAGTTTAGTTGGGAAGTCATGACGTGCAAGCCAAAGTAACTAACCAGGTTTTCTCAGTGTTTTAAATCAGACGCTTTTGCTCAACTTTTTTAAAAAGTTGAAAGCATAATTAATAAGGATAATACAAGCTTTTTAGCTACTAATAAAGTAAAAAATCAGCATGAATAATAATTGCAGCTTTCTATAAAACAAAAGGATAAAATGTTATTTATCCTTTGCATTTTTACACCCTGTGAAAATTCTTCAAATAACTAAAAAACTCCCTTTCCCTTTAACTTCAGGGGAGGCTTGGGCTGTAACAGCGCTATCAAAAGGCTTGAAAGCATGTGGGGCGGACATAGATCTGTTTACCATCTATCCGAAAGAAGAGGACCATGTATCCAATGAAGATGAAGAAGTCAGACAAAAGTTAAGAGGCCGGACGGTATATAGTGAAGTAGAGATTGTAGACACAACCATTACTACTACAAAGAGAGGGGCCTTAGGTAACCTCGTCTCTGGCGAGTCATATCATGCAGATCGATTTGATCAGGAGGTAGTACGGGACGCACTTGAGGCGTGGATGCAACGACATCGTTATCAAGTCGTGATTGTGGAGACAGTGTATATGATGCACTATGTCCAGGTGATCAAGACGTTGAACCCTTATATAAAGGTCGTGCTTAGGGCTCATAATGTAGAACATGCGATCTGGGAGCGATATGCAAATGGGCTGGGTAATGTCAAGTCGTGGTACTTTAAAGAGCAAAGTAAGCGGTTGAGGGCTTGGGAGATAAAGGTTATGAAGGAGACAGATCTGATCTTGCCAGTGTCGGACCACGACGCTGAGGTGATCAAAAGTATGCTTGAAGGGAAAGATGAAAAAGAGCATGCAGGTGAGTTGTTAGTGACTCCGATTGGGATGAGCGTATCGGATATAGTGAGTGGGAAGGAGTTAGGCGATAAGGATGAAAATGCATCGCTAACATTAGGTTATATCGGGTTGTTGGATTGGCGACCTAATGTTGAAGGTCTACAATGGTTCTTGAAAGAAGTATGGCCGAGCATAATAGAATCAGATCCTGATGTTAAGCTTAAGATTGCTGGTAAAAACGGTGATGCACTTAAACTGCAGAAAGCAGAAAATGTCGAAGTAGTAGGGGAGGTTGCGGATAGCGATATCTTCTTAAGATCAGTAGATGTGATGATCGCTCCATTGCTAACGGGGAGTGGAACAAGGGTAAAAATATTACAAGCCTTGCGCGTGCAAGTGCCTGTGATCTGTACGAGTATAGCTAAGGAAGGATTGGCATTAACCCATCAAAAAGAATTATTGATAGCGGATGTTGCAGCCGAATGGGTGGATGCTGTTGAAGTTCTTAAAAGCCAAGAAACTGAGACAAGCAATGTCGCTAAGGATATGATAGTCCATGGCCAACAATATCTTCTGGAGCATCATAATATCAATAAGATAGCACAAGCAGTGATGTCAGCGATATCATCGTTATAAGCTGAGCAAGAAGCCACTATGAGACCCAAGATTGTCATATTAGGATCAAGGTTTCCGTTGCCTTTGATCAAGGGCGACAGAGTTCGGCTTTATCATCATATCAAAGTTTTGTCTGGGCATGCTGATGTTTACTTGATCTGTATAGAAGAAGACTATCCGAGTAATGCGGACTTAGATGCGCTTAGACCATTTTGCAAAAGCATGAATATCCATGTCTTGTCTGTAGCAGCTCGAAAGAAGAATATCGCACGACATATGGCTTCATCTATGCCGATGCAAGTGCGCTACTTTTTTGATGAGTCTTTAAAACAACTGATCCAATGGCAGATCCAAGAGCTACATCCTGATCACATATTTGTACAGTTGATCAGAATGGCCCCGTATGTCGAAGATCTCAAGGATAAAGTGACAGGCACAATGGCTGAAGATGGCACAAGGGGACAGACGACCATGAGCATCGACTATATGGATAGTATGGTTTTGAATGATTTGGCTGGGAGCTACCTCGATGGTGGGCTTAAAAAGTTGTTGCAAAGTCGAGAGCGGAGATTGGTCAAGAGCTATGAGCAGCATGTTTTTGATTGGTTTGATAGGCATTATATCATTTCCGAAAGGGATAAGGTCCACATAAGCCCTGAACATCAAAACAGGTTTGAACTCCTAAGCAATGGAGTCGATACCAGTTATTACTCGCTGTCCACTCAGGGTAAATCTGAAACTTACGACGCCTTGTTTTGTGGCAATATGTCGTATCCACCTAACAAAAAAGCAGGTCAACTTATAAAGGATGAACTGAGTGGTTTATGTCCTAGATATCAGTTTGTGATCGCAGGAGCCAATAATGATGAATTGTCAAAGGGAGAGAAGCCAGAGAACTGTACGATATTGGGCTATCAAGAAGATATACGGGACATGTATCATGCTGCGAGGCTGATGGTTGTACCCATATTTAGTGGTTCTGGACAACAGAATAAGGTGCTTGAAGCAATGGCTTGCGGGGTACCATGTATCGTGACATCATTTGTCAATGAAGCGATTGGGGCAGTGGCTGGTTCCGATGTCTTGATAGCGGATGACATGTCGGCTTTTGCCAAGCGGATAAATGAACTACTTTCGCAACCAGAATTGTATAGGTCTATCCAAAAAGCAGGTAGATCTTTTGTTGAACAACGATTTGATTGGAACGTTAATAGCAAAGCGCTGGTAGATGCGCTGATACAATAAGAAGATAATATGAGTGAGATAATATTGGACTCGATAAGTGATGCGATAGAAGATATCCGCATGGGGAAAGTGGTCATAGTAGTTGATGATGAGGACCGTGAGAATGAAGGCGACTTCATCTGTGCTGCCGAGACGATAACACCTGAGATTGTCAACTTTATGGCGACTCACGGACGTGGACTGATCTGTGCGCCGATCCTTGAGGAGAAGGCCGATGAATTAGATCTGCCACTCATGGTAAATAAGAATACCGCTCTTCACGAGACAGCATTTACAGTTTCTATCGATCTTGATGGCAATGGTGTAACAACAGGTATCTCCGCTAAAGATAGAGCGAAGACGCTGCAAGTGTTGGCTAGTAAGAATTGTACCGCTGATGAGTTCGCACGTCCAGGGCATATCTTCCCTCTAAGAGCAAAGAAGGGTGGAGTTTTAAGACGGACTGGTCATACAGAAGCGGCAGTTGATCTTGCTTCGATGGCAGGACTTCAGCCTGTTGGAGTATTAGTTGAGATACTTAATGAAGATGGGTCGATGGCGCGTATACCTGATCTAAAAGAGATCGCAGCTCGTCATGATTTAAAGATGATATCTATAGAAGATCTTGTTGCATACCGCATGCGTACGGAGAGCATTGTCAAAGAAGTGTATCGCACAAAACAAGAAAGTCCATACGGTGATTTTTCAGTCTATGCTTTTGAGCAATTGACAACAGATGATATACACTTAGCCTTGGTTAAGGGCAATATCACTTCTGGTGAAGGTGTCTGCGTTAGGATGCATTCGTCATATGCAGGCGAGCAAGTGTATAATTTCTTGACAGACTTTTCGTCTCCAGTAAAGCGTGCACTCAAGTACCTAAAGGATGAAGAAAATGGCGTCATCGTTATCATGAGACAAGAAGAGCGCAACATGAATCTCTTAGAGCGACTCAAAGCGATGGACAAAGGAGTCGAAGCTAAAAAGACTACTAGCGAGATCCAAAAAGACTATGGCGTCGGCGCTCAGATCTTAAGACAACTTGGGGTTAAAAAAATCAGACTTCTTTCTAATAATCCAAAGAAGAGAATAGGGTTAGATGGTTATGGCTTGGACATTGTAAGTTATGAGGAGTTTTAAGTGGTAGATTGCTTTCTAATTTCCATAAGGTAAATTGTTATGACAATCAAAATTTCAATAACAATTAAAATCAAAAGAAATCCTGACAACGGACTTTTAGACGACTGACCACGGTTTCAAATATAAAGTCCACTTGCGGGGACAGATTCAAAATTCAAACCCACGTCCATCCCTATGGGTTATCTATCTCGCACAAATTATAATAGAAAACCTTACTTAGTAGCATTAGCCTTCCTTTAGGGATAAAAGGAGCGCGTGGATGAATTGAGGAACATTAGGCCTTGGCTCCGCTCGGCCGGCATGGTCACGAAAGAGTGATAAGAAATAGCTGATTGAGCCTATTTAATTGGAAGTCAAGCGGAGCAGAAAGTAACGAACAGATTTGCAAGAACAGCTTAAGCCCATTTCAAGTTCAAGTATCAAGCTTAAGTTCAAGGTGACTCACATAAGCACTTAAACCCACAAGCACATAAGCACAATTGAGTTCAGATTTACAAGAACCTCTTAAACCAATTAAACCGCTTAAACGTATTGAACGAGTTGAACGTATTGAACGAGTTGAACGTATTAAACGAGCTAAAGCTCCACAACTCGCCCCGTCTTAAATGCCTCATCTGCCGCAAGTACAACTTTCAGACTATTAACTGCATCTCGCATATGGGCTGATAAGTCAAGATCTTCTTTGATTGCTTTTAAAAGATACTCCTGTTCCAAGTGGCATAGCTCATCATGAGTAGGTTCGCCTTTCGTACTGATTAGTTCATCCTTCTTGGTGAAGTTGCCGTCAGCATCTTTATCACTATGGTGGAGTAGGAGACCGCCAGTCTGCGTATGTTCATCTATATTATCAGAATCTCCTTCTTTGTCTATGATACTGACACATCCTTTTGGTCCTATCACATCTTTAACGAAGAACGCAGTCTCACTCATCATAGGTCCCCAACCAGCCTCATACCAACCTACAGAACCATCATCAAATGTTACTTGTAGCTGACCGTAGTTATACATGTCTTCGGCTATCTCATCAGAGAGGCGTGCGCCTATAGCTGATACTCTAACTGGGTTCGCTCCCGTCATCAAGCACATCACATCTACATAATGCACACCGCAATCCACTATCGGTGACATGGAGTTCATCAGTTGTTTATGTGTATCCCATTGCGGGCCGCTACTTTGTTGGTTGAGGTTCATCCGCATCACCAAAGGTCTGCCAAGGCCACTGGCTATGGTGATAAACTTGGCCCAAGCGGGATGTACTCTTAAGATATATCCGATCACCATTTTCTTGCCTTTGGCAGCAGCTAAGTCAACCAACTCTTGTGCTTCTTCAACGGTATTGGCTAATGGTTTTTCAACAAATACATGTGCACCACTATTTAGCGCAAGCTTGACATAAGCAGAATGAGTATCAGGATAGGTGTTGATGGAGACGACATCTGGTTTGGTTTCCACCAGTGCTTCTTCATATGACCCAAAGCAAGGATAACCTCCCAGTTCTTCAGAAAGAGCTTCTCTACTTTCGGGTCCTCTGCTAACTAATCCGACTATTTCAAAATCTTCTAAGTTGTGATAAGCTCTAGCATGAGACTTGCCCATGTTACCGCATCCTGCTACTAATACCTTCAGTTTTCCTGACATAATTCTCTATTGAATCCCTAATGTAAGAAGCCTATCCTTATTCTTGTTGAGAAACGAACTTCAGATCTTTAGAATTATCTAAGAATGATAACGCACTTCCGACGATCAATACGATAAAGCAACCGATGAGGTTGAGCCAGAGATATGCAATCTCTATGACGCCATAGTGATCTAACGCGAAAATAGTAACCACGATAAGCTCACCGACAATAGCTGCAATGAATGCTGCTTTAGCTCCAACCTTTCTAAAGAAGAAAGCGAGGACGAAGATTCCGAGGATCGTTCCATAGAACAGTGATCCAATAATATTGACAAACTCAATAAGATTCTCATAGAGGGAAGCAAAACTTGCAAAGAGTAGTGCGGTAAGTCCCCAGCCTAATGTGAATAACTTAGTGGCGTTGAGATAGTGTGTATCGCTCTTAGAATCTCCAAACCTTCGTTTGTAAAAATCCACTGTTGTACAACTTGCAAGCGAATTGAGTTCTGATGCTGTGGATGACATGGCTGCTGAAAAAATAACTGCCAATAGTAGTCCTATCAAACCCTGAGGAAGGTGTTGCATCACAAATGTGATGAATACAAAATCTGAATCATCCTTGTCAATCTTAGGAACCTCATCAGCATATTTGGCTCCAAAGGACATCAGTAAACTGTCGACACCACTTCTTAGTTGTTTGTCTTTTTGATTGAGAGCGACAAGTCTTTCTTGACTGGATGATATGGTCGACTCGTCATCAATATCTATCGCAGCCATCATGCTTTGTATCTCTACTTGCTTAAGGTCAAATACTTCATCAAAAGCTTTCTGATATGTATCCAAGCTATCCTTGTATTCTACCTTAGAATTAAGATAGGACATGTTGCTTGGATTAAAGTGGATGGGTGGTTTTGTAAACTGGTAAAACATAAAGACCATCAATCCCACAAACAAAATCCCAAACTGCATCGGTACTTTGAAGATGCCGTTGAATAAAAGACCAAGTCTGCTCTCTGTCAAGCTTTTACCAGATAAGTACCTTGAGACTTGACTTTGATCTGTGCCAAAGTAGGAGAGAAACAAGAATGTACCACCAAATAAGGCAGTCCAGATATTATAACGATTAGAAGGATCAAACTCAAGGTCTACAATCTCTAACTTGCCCATCTTGCCTGCGACATTCATCGCGTCGCCAATGGAAACATCCACAGGAAACTTAGAAGCTAAAACTATAAATGCAACGACTAGCCCTCCCATGATGATGATCATCTGTTGCTTCTGCGTTTGACTGACAGCTGTTGTTCCTCCAAACATCGTATAAGCGATAACAATCACACCTATGAATACTATGGTCAACCAAAGATTCCATCCGAGAATAATGGAAAGTATAATCGCTGGAGCGTAAATAGTAATGCCAGCAGCAAGCCCACGCCCTAGCAAAAATAGAAAAGCTGTGAACTGTCTTACACGAATATCAAAGCGTTGCTCTAGATATTCATAAGCAGTATAAACCTTCAATCTATAATAAATGGGTAATACAAAGACACACAACAGCACCATGGCAATTGGAAGCCCAAAATAAAATTGAGCAAATCCCATACCATCATCAAATGCCTGTCCCGGTGTAGATAAAAATGTAATGGCACTCGCTTGAGTTGCCATGATAGAAAGGCCGATCGTGTACCACTTAAGATCTCTATCTCCTAAAATGAAACTCTCTGCACTTGAGACATTCCTCGTTTTATAAATACCATAGGCGACAATAGCAAATAAAGTACCCAACATCACCATCCAATCTATGCCACTCATACTACTGGAAGGTTTTACTATTTGATGATAGAGAAATAAAGATGATGCGCCAAGACTTCAAAATTAAGAATAGCTTATTGTCATGAGATAGAATGCCAAGATCAGTGCTATGTGCAGAGCCAATACGAAAATGTAAAGCTGGTTCCAAGATTTAAATATCGGAGGAAGCTTTTCGGTACCTTCGTTTGCAACCTTTATATCCTTGTTGTTACTCATCTCGTCCTGCTGATTGCG
>CALIHL010000158.1 GCA_938022935.1 uncultured Saprospiraceae bacterium | reverse complement strand
TAAAAGATAATATCAATACGCAAGCTATGCCTACTACGGCAGGGGCACTTGCACTACAGCATAATAAGACTGGAGATGCAACGATTGTTTCTAATTTGAAAAATAACGGGGCTATCATACTTGGTAAAGTTAACTTGAGCGAATGGGCCTATTTCTTTTGCGGTGGATGTCCCGTAGGGTATAGTGCCATCGGAGGGCAGACACTCAATCCTTATGGTCGAGGTGTATTTGAGACAGGGGGATCGAGTGCGGGGAGTGGGACAAGTATGGCAGCTAACTATGCTGCGGCTGCTGTTGGTACTGAAACATCTGGGTCTATACTATCTCCATCTGGCAAAAACTCCTTGGTAGGGCTCAAGCCTACGATTGGTTTGTTGTCGAGGTCAGGCATCGTGCCGATATCAAGTACATTGGACACGCCTGGTCCTATGACCAGATCTGTTTCTGATAACGTCATTGTGCTATCGGCTATGACAGGTGCAGACGAAAGTGATCGTGCCACACAAGGTATCAAACGAGATATTGACTATCTGTCTGATTATAAAAGTGAGTCTTTAATGGGGAAACGGTTTGGCGTCATCAAAAGATTCTTGCAAGACTCTATTTATAAATTAACAACAGAGAAGATTGAAAAAGCCGGGGCGACTTTAGTATCTTATGATCCACCAGAAGTTTCGCTGGATGGCTTCGGTACTTTGTTGGCTGCAGATATGAAAAGAGACTTACCTAAGTATCTTTCTAATTATGCTCACTCAGTGGTAAATGTCAAGTCCGTCCAAGATGTTATTAACTATAATTTGAAAGATACACTCATTCGTTCCCCTTATGGTCAAGCAAGATTAGAAGGAAGTGCACAAGATACACTTACAGATACTGAGTTGGAAGAGTTAGTACTTCAGCTAAACGCGGCGGGCAAGCAATACTTTGATATCCCGATGAAGGAGCATGAGTTAGATGCAGTACTGTCGATGAATAATTGGAGTGCAGGATTTGCGGCAGCGGCAAAGTATCCTTGTCTCACGATACCGATGGGATACAGTGAGAAAGGCGAACCTACGAATCTGACATTTATCGGAAGATCAGAGTCAGAAGCCTATCTATATAAATTGGGTTATGCTTTTGAACAACTAACCAAAGTTAGAAAAGCGCCTTTTTAACTTTGACATAGTAAGTTTAATCAAATTATGCCGTCTCTTCTAGTTGCTTCAAGTGATGCTCAGTATGAAAGTGAGTAGAGTAGAGCATCTCGCGTATTGTCAACTTTCCTATAGCTGGATGTGGTAGGATGTATTTTGACAAATCCTTTTCTTCCCATTTGTCGATATGTGTTAGCAGTTTGCTAAGCTCTTTAGAGAAAGAGTTGATCAGGTATTCTTTACCTTTTTCTTTTACTCCGTTATAGACAAAAGTGCTTGGAGCTGTGACGCCACCATCCAAAGCCTTATAATATCGTGACTTCGTTTCTTCAAATGTTCGCTCATCTCTCTTGTTGACACCAAATGTTGTTCTTAGAATAAGCTTTGGAGTGGATAGAGCTTTATTGACAGGTTTTGTGCTGAGGATAAGATGACCTAGTATATCGCCTGGTGACCAGCTGCCTTCTGACCTTGGCGCTAGAAAGACTTCATCTGATAGATCATTGATGGCATATATGACAGCGCCAAAGGACTGACGAAGAGCTGCTTTAAGTTGTGTTTTATTTTGAATCTCCATGATTGAGTAAGTTTTAGTAATTAGGTTACTTATAGTTACTAAAGTATTATATTTGGCTATATACATCAAGAAGTAACACCTCTGTAACACAGTAACATGGAAGATACCTTAGTTGATAATCAAGCACTTACGTTGAAAAATAAAATTAAATATTTTTTCACAAAGACCATGAAGGATGCACCTACCGAGAAATGCGCGGTGAAAGATATGTTGGCCGGAAATCTCGATAAGTGGAGCTTATTTATCTTGTATAATCTTGGGTTTAGCCAAGTGATGAGATTCAACGAACTGAAAGGGCGGATCGAAGGTATATCCTCCCGCATGCTATCACATACACTTAAGCGCCTTGAGTCCAATGGTCTTGTCAGTAGAAAAGTATATGCAGAAGTGCCTCCAAAAGTAGAATATCAACTGACAGAATTTGGTGTTGGATTTTCGGATAAGCTGATCGATATCAGCCAGTGGTATGTGGAAAATCATGCTGAAACTGGTAATTGTGATTGCATTGGTGTTAAGTGATAATTCCTTACTAAATGCAATTATCAACTAATGGTAGATTAGAGATTATGGCAATTTACAAGGCTCGGTTTCTAATTATTTACTTCATGGGGTTTTTGTCATTATTGATGACCTCTTGTGTTGTTGATTATGATACTGCTCTTCATGCGGATGATTCTTCAATCTGTGATAAAGTATATCCTCTGCTAGATACCAATAACTCCAGATGGTTTTATTTCGGCTCGACCATGCGTCCTTTTGGTATGGTTTCTCTAACACCGGATACTCAGATAGGTGGAGCATGGGGGAGCGGTTATCGATATCTCACAGATACTATAAAAGGTTTTAGTCATATACATGCTTGGCAGATGTCTGGTATATCTGTCATGCCAATAGCGCCAGATGAGCATCTATCTATACCAGATGATTACTTTTCTTCTTTTGATCATGAAGAAGAGCTTGTAGAAGTTGGTTATCATAAAGTGAATTTGCAAAAGCATGACATCGATGTAGAGTTGGCGAGTACAGAGCGAGTAGGATTTCATCGGTATAACTTTAAGTCAAATAAGACCAAAGCAATTAGAATACAGACTGCTGGACTTTTAGGACCATGCGTAGTTAAAGATGGTACGCTTAAGAAAGTAGATGATTATACTTTGCATGGTTCGATCATCAATAACCCTACGATAAGACGACCAAAAGAGTTGGAGATTCACTTTATTATAAAGCTGGATCAAAAGATTGATACGACTTTTGCCAACGATGTAGCCAGTATGATTGTGTTAGCAGGAGATGAAAATCTCGTCAATATGAAAGTCGGCGTGTCCTATACTTCAATAGATAATGCGCTACTCAATTTGGAAACTGAACTACCTCATTGGAATTTTGAAAAGGTTATCAATGACACCAAAGAAGTATGGGAAGGTCTATTGGGTAGGGTAAAGGTTGAAGACGAAGACTCCATCCAAGTGAGTAGATTTTATACTGATCTTTGGCACTCTTTGCATGGGAGGAAGTTGATCAACGATGTCAATGGTGCATATCCTGATAACACACAAGAGGAGTTTAGAATTGGTCAAATACCACTTGAAAGTGATGGCAAGCCCATGCATAATCATTATAATTCGGATTCTTTCTGGGGTGCTCAGTGGACGCTCAACACGTTGTGGGGCTTGATATATCCTGACGTCTATAATGACTTTTTAAGTTCGCTACTCCTGTACTATAAAGATGGGGCTTTGATCCCTCGTGGTCCTTCTGGTGGAAACTATACTTATGTCATGACAGGTGCATCTTCTACACCATTTATAGTAAGTGCTTATCAAAAAGGTATACGGGACTATGATGTGGAGTTGGCATATAAAGGGTTGGTTAAGAATCACAATCTTGATGGTATAATGACGAAAGCTGGATATGAACACCAAACTAAGTTTGGAGGCGGCTTATCTTATTATTTAGAAAATGGATATGTGCCGCATCCTATACCTGAAGGGAAGTTTGGCTTTCATCAAGATGGAGCCAGCCTAACGATGGAGTATGCTTACCAGGATTGGGCATTAGGACAATTGGCTAAAGCACTTGGAAAGGAGAAGGATTATAAAGAGTATGAGAAGAGATCAAAGAACTTTGCTAACGTTTTTGATGCTTCTTCTGGCTGGATGCGCCCCAGGGATATAAATGGAAAATGGAAAGAACCTTTTGATCCGTATGAGTATCAACATGGATTTAATGAATCTAATGCTGCGCAGTCTACATGGTTTGTGCCTCATGCGCTTGATAATCTTGCGGATCTTATGGGCGGGAAGGATATGGCAGTTGAAAAACTCAATCGACAATTCGAAATTTCAGAAAGGATTGACTTTACTTCGGGTGACTCGCATCAAAAAGGAGAAGATCCAACAAGAGCAAGGGTGCCAATAAATTATGGTAATCAACCTTCTATCCAAACAGCATTTATCTTTAGCCATCTTGGGAGGCCTGACCTTACACAATATTGGACGGCTAAAATAAGAGAGCAGACATTTGGTGGCCTTGGTACGAACACAGGTTATAGCGGCGATGAAGACCAAGGCTTGATGGGAGCATTAGCTGTGCTGATGAAGTTAGGTGTCTTTCAAATGACGGGTGGGGTAGAAGCTGATCCTAAGTATGAACTCACAACTCCATTATTTGATGAAGTAACGATAAATCTTCAAAATGGAAACCAGTTGAGCATCACAAAAGTAGGACATGGTCAATACATCGATAAGATCGAGTTCAGCGGTGTAGAAGAAACCGTGTTTTCAATTACACATTCTAAAATAATGAAAGGAGGTAATCTAATCTTTCATGTGAAAGAATAGCTGATTTAGTTGTCCATAGTAACAAGCACTGGCTGCGTCCAAGCGGTCTCATAAATCAAGTCCTCTATTGGGTTCGCATGAAGTTTTGTGGAACTTATCTTGGCTCGCACAAAGAGAAGATCCTCTGTATATTGAAAACTTGCGTTAGGCCCTTTTGATGACATCAATTCTTCTGGTGTTTCCTTTCCTCTTTTGCAACCTATAAATGAGATCTCGTATGTCACTCCGAGTTCTTGTTTTGCTTCTATGTAGATTTTGTCGTTTTCAATTGTCAAGTTCTGCAGCTCAACCCCAGTGCTAGCATAGAAGTCTCCTGATTCTAAAGACTCTATTAGAGATTCTGGATCAAGAGCATCTGCACGGACGTTTATCCAGCCTCTGCCAGCATTACTCCATTCTCGACCTTTGACATGGTAATGATGAGAATCATCAGTCGCCAATCCATACATCAATGGTTTGCCACTGTTGAGGTAGGCTATGTTAATAAGGTCCCACATTGTCTCGGTAGACATATGTAGCGAATCACCAGAGTTATGAACCATATGATGGCCGTTGTAGACTTCAAAAAACTGTTCATCATTTAGCGCTATCATGTCCTCCAGTGTGATGGCATAACCAAAGTTAGGATGATTGACATGGACGATCATCGGTACGTCTAAGTCGTCCTTTTGCTTGACTACGGCGTCGATGTTATTTTGAAGTACCTCTACCACGCTGTTGCCACCTTGAGGATCTATGTTCTCTTTGATATTGGTGGCATTCATGTGCAGGGGCTTACCTTCAAAGTGATCGGTGATTTCTTCAGATTGGATGATTAGAAATTGTTCTGGTTCTTCGAACCTACCTTTATACTCTTCGTAAGTTTTTAGCTTAACCTGTGTTCGATCTATGGAGTCAATTTTATAGTTAACCCAGTCAGTGCCATAGTCGTCGAGATAATTTTTGAAAGCCGTCTGATAGATAGAATCTTCTGAGATGACTTTCCATTTATCTCCCTCTGCTAAGGTGTTGTGGTCTGTTAGTGCGACAAACTGATAGTCATGAGACTTGTACCAGTCCATAATGACTTCAGGGAACTCATCACCATCACTCCAG
>CALIHL010000157.1 GCA_938022935.1 uncultured Saprospiraceae bacterium | reverse complement strand
ATTCATTAATTCCTGTCGTGACGAATTTTTACAATGGAAGGTTATAGTAAGTCACCATATTTGTGATTCATGACACGATTATCAGTATTCCTTTTCTTCTTTTTGTCTTTAGCTGCATGTAGAGATAACGTCGATGTTTCTACATCAGAGGTAGACATAGAAACCACTCTTGAGCTCTTGCTCAACGAATGTGTAGATGGCACTTACGGGAGTATACCGGGCGTTACACTTAGTGTCTTATCGCCAAGTCTTCCTAACGGTAGTTGGACAGGCTCTGTTGGCTATGACAGCCGAGAGAAAGAAGATGAATTGTCGAGAGACCAACCCTTTCGTATAGCAAGTGTCACTAAGACTTTTGTGGCGATGTCCATACTGCGACTGCATGAGATGGACAGTATATCGATAGATGACCCTGTTGGAAAGTTTATATCAAAAGAGCATATAGATATTCTAAAAGAAGACGGCTATGATGTCAATGAGATTTTGATTCGTCATTGTCTTAATCATACGAGTGGACTTTTTGATTATGCAGCTAATCATGATGCATATATAGACGCATGCTCTAAAGACCCGAAGCATCGATGGACAAGGACTGAGCAATTAGAAGGTGCTATCAAATGGGGAGATAAGGTAGGAGCACCTGGAGAGCTATATAGATACAGTGATACAGGTTATATCCTCCTTGGCGAGATTATAGAGTTGTTTTATAATGGAGACTTGGCTAAAGGATTAAGAGAATTACTTAGGTTCGATCGATTGGGGCTTAATGATACTTGGTTAGAATCATTAGAACCTGCACCTCAGAATTTGCCGGACCCTGTTCATAGATACCTTGGCCGTTTGGATGCAACAGAGTTTGATGCTTCTGTCGACCTTTATGGCGGAGGAGGTTTGATGTCTACTTGTCAGGACTTATCGCGGTTTATGAAGGCCTTGTTTAATCACGAAGTTTTTGATAAAGAAGGGACTTTAGAACTTATGAAGACGAAGCCTGATTATTTTGAAAGCTATAATCCGTCGGAAGATCGAAGATACAAGGACTATAGATATGGCTTATGGCAGGTTTCTGTTTATGGAGAAGAGGGTTATATGCATGGTGGGCTTTGGGGGACTCATATGATTCACGTACCGGCATTGGATATAAGTGTTACGGCCAATTTTACAGTTGGCCGTAACGATCGTCTATTGAAAAAAGCCATTCTTGCAATCAAGAATACAGAAAAGCCTAATCAGTAAATTATGCCTGCGATACAATTAGAAAACATAAACTTCGGATATACAAGCAAAGAAAAAGTCTTGTATGATATCAATTTGGAAGTGGAGCAAGGTAGTATCTACGGATTTTTAGGTGCTAATGGTGCTGGTAAGACCACTACCATGCGATTAATCCTTGGATTGCTCAAGGCAAATGAAGGGCGTATAACTGTTTTAGGAAAAGATATAAAGGACAGTTACCCTAATCATTACAATCACATTGGCTCATTAATAGAAAACTCTTCTCTCTATGCCCATCTTTCTGCTAAAGATAATCTAAGGATCTGGTGTGATTACTTTGATGTGACGACAAGCCGCATAGATGAAGTCTTAGAGATTGTAGATCTAAGTCATGTTGGGAAGAAAAAGACAGAAGCTTTTTCAACAGGTATGAAGCAGCGATTGGGATTGGCAATAGCACTTCTTCATGATCCAGAGATATTGTTGTTAGATGAACCAACTAATGGTCTCGACCCGATGGGTATTAGAGATCTTAGAAATTTGCTACGACGACTTCGTGATGATGGAAAGACAATTATTCTATCAAGTCATATCCTTCATGAAGTAGAAAGAATCGTAACACAGTTGGGGATTATAAAGGATGGAAGAGTAGTATTTCAAGGAAGTATCGATGAGTTGAAAGAACTCCGACAACAAGATGTCCAAGTGGACATCGAAGTAAAAGATGTTCCTAAAACTTTAAAAATCTTAGGAGACCAATATGTCTCAATCGTCCAAGATGAATTGATTACGCTGACTTTAGATCATGCAGATACTTTGCCCAAATTACTTCGCTCTTTGGTGGAAGGAGGTATCGATGTGTATGAATTTAGTCCTAAGAGAAAGAATCTGGAAGATATGTTTTTGTCAATTGCAAAACACTAGCGTTACTTATGTTTAGTATAAAAACACTCCGTGCAGAATTTATAAAATTGAAATATGCTCCGATATTTTGGCTCACAGCTGTTGTGTTATTGGTGATGATAGCGATCACTTTCGCTTCGTATTATTTGGACGTTAACTCTGTAGCGAGACTAGGTGACAATCCTTGGCGCAAGATGATTGTAGCGACTAATGGTATCTTTTTCATCTTTATGGCCATTCCGTTTGTTGTACTACTAGTAGGTGCAGCTATTTATATAGAGCATCAGGCCAATGCATGGAAGCATCTATATGTTGCGCCTAAACATAGGATATCGACAGTTTTTGTGAAGCTAATAACACTTTTGTTCTGGTTTCTGATGACCTCCATAGCGCTTTGTATTTGCATAGTGCTTTGTGGATATCTGTTGGACTTCTTTTTGCCTGAGTTAGAATTTGGGTACTTTCCGATTCTATTTTCTAAGATGCTCAGTACCTTTGCACATTCTATTATTGCACTGCTTGGTGTCTTTGGGATACAGTTCTTTTTATCATTGAGATTTAAAGGTTTCTTATTGCCTGCTTGTCTTGGAATTATAGGATTTGTTGTTGGTATCATCATTGGTTCTCTTAATAATCCATTGGCTAAGTTTTATCCATACAGCTATCCGCTTATAGTTAAGGACGTTGGGATGTTTAGGACCGATAAGATTGGCATAATAGAATATGGCTGGTTCAATAGTATCGAGCTATCAAGTATAGTCTGCTTTGTAGTATTCGTCTCATTTGCTCTTTTCTTGGAAAGTAGGAGAAGTATTACATAATTAGTAGCAAATCTTCAATTTGTTCAACCTTACTTCTTTCTAACGTCGATGATTATCTTGTGCGTAGAACTAATCATCTAAAACATGCGACTCTTCCTCTTTTTGACTTTGCTTTTAATCTTGATGTCTTGTGAAAAGACTGCTGTGCAGCCTGGATCTACTGGTGAAGCCGATAGATACAACGAGGATCACAGACCTCAGTTCCACTTTTCACCTGAGGCCAACTGGATGAATGATCCCAATGGGATGGTTTATTATGAAGGGGAGTATCATCTTTTTTATCAATATTATCCAGACTCTACAGTTTGGGGCCCGATGCACTGGGGCCATGCGGTGAGTCAAGATATGGTTAGTTGGGAGCATTTGCCGATTGCTCTTTATCCAGATAGTTTGGGATATATATTCTCGGGAAGCGCAGTGATTGATTGGGATAACACCAGTGGGTTAGGAGACGGAGGAGAGCCGCCGATGATTGCGATATTCACCCACCATGAGATGGAAGGAGAGCGCAACAAGACTAATACTTTTCAGTATCAGTCCATTGCTTACTCCAATGACAGAGGTCGCACTTTTGTCAAATATGAGGGCAACCCAGTAGTCTCTAATCCGGGTATAAAAGACTTCAGAGATCCTAAAGTCATCTGGCATGAAGCCACTAAGAAGTGGATCATGGTCTTTGCAGCATATGACAAAGTAAGAATCTATAATTCTCCTAACTTGATTGATTGGACATTCACTTCAGAATTTGGTATCCCTGGTGATAAAAGACTTTGGGAATGCCCAGATCTCTTTCCGATTCAAGTGGAAGGTTCGGGTGAAGAGAAGTGGGTGTTGATCACAAGCATACAGAAAGAAGGGCCGAATGGTGGCACTGCAACAAGTTACTTTGTTGGAGATTTCGATGGCGCTACTTTCAAAGGAGATAACAAGAATCAAAAGTGGCTTGACTATGGGACTGACAACTATGCTCTAGTTACATGGGCGGACGTGCCTAAAAGTGATGGACGTAGACTTGCATTGGGATGGATGAGTAACTGGCAGTACGCGCAACAAGTTCCTACGGAAAAATGGCGCAGTGCTATGACTTTGCCAAGGAGCTTGACGCTTCATAATTCTTCTGGTGATTATGTCCTAAGATCACATCCTGTGAAAGAATTAGAATCAATAGAAAAAGAATCAAACGCTATCAGTGGACAAACCATCAATGGGACTTTTGAGTTGCCAACACAACCAAATCACTCTTTATATAAATTAGAATTATCGTTTGAGAGACCGTCAAAAGGAATTGTAGAAGTTAGATTTTCTAATGACGTGGATGAATCTCTGTCAGTAGGGTATAGTGTAGCAGATCAGCATTATTTTATAGATAGGACATTTGCTGGCAAAGACGACTTTAGTGACGCCTTTGCAGATTATCATACAGGTGAGGCTGCATATAGTCATGATCAAATTGATATGGTGATTTATGCAGACTTGTCTTCTATTGAATTATTCGCAGATCAAGGCCAGTGTGTCATGACGGATATTTTCTTCCCTAATGAGCCTTACAACAAGATTGAAATCGTTGCGGAAAATAATGATGTAAAATTGATAAAAGGAAAGGTGACTAAGTTGTCATCTATTTGGTAAGTTGTAAGTGTAGAACTAAGAGTTATGAAGATAGAATCGATATTATCAGAGTTGGAATCGTCGATCCCAAAATTGAATGAGATCAATGAAAACGTGTCGAAGGTGAATGTTGGTTGGCAGATCGACCATAGCTTCAATGTTATCTTGGCGATATGCAAGACCATCCAAGCTTCTGATCCTGCAAAGTATGAAGCCTCCTTTAACATGAGGAGAAATCTTCTCTTGACTATTGGGTCATTTCCAAGAGGGAAAGCCAAAGCGCCAAAAACGACCATCCCTGTTGGTGAAATTACGGAAGAAGGCTTGCGTAAGAAATTAGAATTGGTCAGAGAAGAGATCCCTAAGATTCAATCTTTGCATCCCAATGCATATTTCTATCATCCGATTTTTAAGAAGCTGAACCTAAAGCGAACACATCGCTTTATAGCTCTTCATACTAATCATCATCTCAAGATCATCAAGGATATTTTGAAGTAGTATTAACTTTCTTTTCTATCTACAAATATGCAAGGATCGCTCGTTAGACTTTGATAGCTTTTGTATCCTTGTATAAAGTTTAGAGCAGATTGTTCCCAGAGTTCAACATAAGAAGTACGCCACTATTAATTCTTGTTATCCAAGGATTGATCTTTGCTGCGCTTTTGTTTTATCGTTATAAGAGTAAGAAGAAAGACGCTTACCTTTTGATTGCAATCATCTTAGTGGTGATGGCGTATGCCCGTACGACCTATACGATTGGATTTATGGGTTGGTATGATGCTTTTAAGAATACCAAGATCAATTACTACTTATGGCCGATGGGGTTGGCGATGGCACCGCTGATCTACCTATATGTAAGAACTACGATTAAGCACCCTTTCAAATTAACAAGAAAGGATCTTTGGCACTTTCTCCCATTTGGGATTTATGTCATTGGGAAGCTCGTTGTTCTGTTTCATGATATGGCAGGTGATGACTGGGAGCAAGGTTATTCATCTGGATGGAAGGCAGCGTATGAAGATGTTTATATAGATGCTATCATGACGCATGTGATATATACTGTGCAGGTTCTATATCTTGCATTCACACTTCAGTTGTACTTGTCTTATAGGCAAAAGATCAAACACTTCTTCTCCAATACTTATAATGTAGAGCTTAATTGGATTCGCAATTTCTTAGCGGTCTATATCATTCTGTTCGTCTACGGTGCCATCACCAATATCATTGATGCGTACATATTTGATCTCGATTATATCCATAAATGGTGGCTACAGTTTTTCTCTGCGATTGCTATCGTCTACCTCGGCATTAAGGCATATATCACAGATATTGATGGTTTGCATGGCCTTACATTTGGCATGACCAATGAGGTGCAAAAAAGTGTCAATAAGGATCCTGAGCGCTATGCAAAGTCGCTTAGCAAAATTTCATCATATCTTGAGGAGAAAGAGTCTTTTCTCAATCCAGACATCACCTTAAGAGATCTTGCAACCGCTACTAAGTTGTCAATACATGACGTGTCAGAGGCTATCAATAATGGATATGGTATCAACTTCAATGAGCTGATCAATCGATACCGAGTAGATATGGTCAAGGAAGAGTTGCTGGACTCAGATAATGATCACCTCTCGTTGGTGGCAATAGCACTTGATTGTGGTTTCAATAGTAAGGCAACCTTTAATCGAGTCTTTAAGAAGGTGACGGGTGTATCTCCGACAGCATATCGCACTAAACACAAGAAGTAAGTCGCCTCATGTTATGATTCGAGCCGTCTTAGCGCCTGTTGAGACGAAGTAGAGTGGAGTCTAACTGATATTTGAGTCATCAAGTTTATCAGACTATTCACTCTCAAAAATTATAACATGAGATTCTTATTAAGCATTATTATTCTAACCTTATCTACACTCATTCATGCACAGGTCAAAGGAGATCGAAACATCCTTACAGAGATCTATGAGACAGAAGACATCCTTGAGATCGAGGTGGGCCTTTATGCAGATGTGGTGGTAGATATGTCAGCACCTAACAACTATATCAAGATTACCGCTGACGCAAATATTATCAATCTTATAGGTCGCACTATCGATAGTGGTCGACTTGTTTTGGATCAGAAAGAATGGATCAAGGCGAGTCGAGATATTAGGATTGAGGTAGGAGCACCAAACCTCACATATGCGCAACAAGGAACACATGATCGGATGATTATTGATAACATAGATACTGAGACCTTGGGTGTCTCCGCATTGCTGGGCAGAATAGAGTTGATCGGACATGTCGATCGTCTCAATGCTGGTGGTGAGTCTGGAGATATCGATGCTCTAAACCTTGCAGCAGAAACTGTAGACATTAACCTTTGGGGTAGAGGTAAGATCAGCTTGGCACAACCTAAGGTCTTATCAGGAATAGTCAAAGAAGAAGGTGTTGTCTACTATGACGAAAACGACACTAAAGTATCAGTGAAGGAACGATCAGAAGGGAGAGTTATTGAAAGAAGTATGGCTAAAAAGACACCCAAGGTGGTCAGGCCAGAGGCAAGATTCATAGATTTCAAATTGAAAAATAATTCTAACAAAAGAATCAATGCTTATGTCCGAGGCCCAAAACCCAATGGCAAATACTTCAGCTACGGTTTTCCAATGAGACCCGGACAAGTAAGAAAAGAAAGATGGACAGTTGGCACGAAAGTGTTTCGCACGAATGGGATGGGTTTAAAAAAGAAGCTGGTAGAGATAACAGCTAATGATGAAGGAGAGATTGTGGAGTTGTATACTAAAGAGTAATATAAAAAAAGACGAAGGTGAAAGCCTTCGTCTTTTTATAATTCATTAAAAAGTTCGAGCCTAGTTTTCGACACTTATACTAAGACTGGACTTACTATCTGTATCATCAGAGTCATCTATCGTGAATACTACTTTAGTTGATCCATTGATAAAAGCGTTGCGATTGCTTCGGCTTATGATTCTTTGGTATTTCTTAAGCTGTGTATCTGATACTTTTTGTCCATTCACATTCATTTCATCATCAGTGATGGTGATTTTGTTTTTACCATCTTTCAACAGGTTGTCAGATTCAAGAGCTGAGATTAGTCTTGACTTTGTACTTCTCTTTCTATTCTTTCTTGAATAGAAGTAATCTTCGTTTTCAAATTCTGCTACAACTTCTTCAGCCATCTCAGCAGCATCAAGACTTAATTGTTCTATATCTGCAAGCCATTCTTCGTCGAAGGTTTCAGTTATCGACTCAGCCATCTCTTCAATCCCTTCTACCCATTCTTCATCAAATACTTCAGCAAAACCTTCGCCGATCTCTTCAAATCCTTCAGCCCATTCTTCGCCAAACTTTTCTCCAAACTCTTCTCCCCAAGCTTCCATTTTTTCTACCCACTCTTCATCGAATTGTGAAGCAACACGTTCTCCAAATCGTTCTCCCCAAGCGCTCATTCTTTCTTCAAAGTCCTCATCCCTTAAGCTTCCAAATCCATCATCATCCCGAAGTTCTTTTTTAAGCTTCTTTATTTCACTTTTTCTTTCGTCCAGCTCACTTCGCATCTCACTCTTGATCTTATCCTTCGCTGATCTCATCTCTCGTTGCATCTCACGCGTTTTTTTTCTGAACTCTTCGCGCTTCTCAGACAACTCTTTCTTTAACTTCTTTCTTTGCTCAGGATCTAAAGTATCCAACTTGCTACTCATATATCTAAGATTAAAGAATGAGCTTCCTTCTAAAGAGGGAGGAGCAGGAGGAACCGGTGGTGCAGGAGGTGCTGCCAGCTCTGGTGGACTCGGTGGTGTTGGAGGAGCAGGCGGTGCTGCCATTTCAGGACCAACTGGTGGTACGGGAGGTGCCGGTGGCGCTGGTGGAGCCGGTAGCCCATCTTGACCTATCCAGACTGGAGGGCTTGGCGGAGCTGGCGGTACTGGCATGCCAGGTATCCAAGATGTATCTATGTTTGGACTCTTGATGATGGCATCTGCAGAAGAAACAAAAACAAGCCCGACCATAAGAACTGCTACTGCAGCTATTCTTGCTCTTGCCGGGTTGGAGTTGGTATGCATATTTAAGATTCTTTTTACTCTTTTCATTAATTTGAATTTATTGGTGAATAAGGCGAGTGAAAGCCTGCTTTCATTTCCATGAAAGACTTCTTCTAATTTGACTAGTGTCTTCGCATATTGGATTCTGTTGGGATATATCTTCATGACCGCTTCATCACATATGTGTTCTCTTTCCTCTTTGATCTCAGATGATAAGATCCAGATGACTGGGTGATAGAAGAAGAGTGATTCGGCGATCATCACGATTATATTTTTGAGATAATCATCTTGCAGTATATGTGTCAACTCATGTATCAGTATAGATTCTAATTCTTCAGTACTGAGATGATTCAATGTTGCGATCGGAATTAGAACCATAGGCTTCAGATGACCAATGATCATAGGCACCGATATAACATTGGATAGAGCGAGTTCTACATTAGTGCTAATGCCAAGCTCATACTTCAAGTTTTCAAAAGAAGAAGTGATGTGCTCAGGGATGTTATGTGACAAGCTCTTCTTTATTATATTGATGCCTAACCAACCGCTTATGATTCTGCTCAGAAGTAGACTAACTCCAAGCGCCCAGATGATGACTACTGCTGAGTGATATTGTGATAGCCAATCTGTCATAGAAAAGGTAGTTAATGGAAGCTCAAAAGCGGCTAATCCATCGGCACCTAAAAGTCCATCCACGGATAGATCCCCAACAATTGCTTGATCAGTTGAAGCGTTAATATTCTTTAATAGATAATAAGTCAAAGTAAACCCCGAAGCAATCAGGCTAATTAGAATCGCAGAAAAGTTTGCATTGTATGAAGACTTGGTTGACTGCCTGTTTTTCTTGACAACTAATAACTTTATGGCCAAGGCTATAAACGGTATCTGCCATAGACTATGCAAGATAGTTTGGAATATAGCATCTGTGATCTGAAGACTTTCGAAAGTATTGATGATTGGCTGCATGTCTATTCTTTTTCGAGTTGATTGATGAGCTTCTTAATTTCTTTCAACTCCTCTTTGCTGGCTTTGTGATTACCAAGGGTTTGCATGACAAGTGACATGGCCGACCCTTTAAATGTCTTCTGCAGAAAGCTACTGAGTAGTTCTCCTTGGGTATCTTTTTGTGTGATAGCCGCAGTGTAAACATGAGTGCGCGTAGAAGTATCTCTTTCAACAAGTCCTTTGTCTGACATGATTTGCATCAACTTGAGGGTAGTTGTATAGCCAGTCTCTTTGGTTAAGTTGATGATGTCGTTGACCTGTCTGACGTTAGATGGACCTTTTTCCCAGAGTATCTGAAGTATCTGATACTCTGATTCTGTAGGCTTATTTGTATTGCTCATATTATCTACGAATGCTTTCGTACAACTAATATATACGAATCGTTTCGTATTAAGCAAGTGCTTCGACCAATTTTTCCATTTTATCGATGAATTGATAGTTAAATGACCACTTTCAGTGAAATCAGGAGAGAGCTTGCTATATTAGAGAACTACAAACAACTCGCGATGATAACTCAACTATTCCCACTTCTTTTTTTACTCATGACTCCATCTACAGATCATGATGTCAATCCCATCTCTGACTTCATTGATAAGGACATCGAGTATCTGTCTGAGTTTTATAAACAAAGACATATCAACGCAGAGATTTCCCTTGAGGAAAAAGAAACATCAAAAGCGCTTGCAGCAGAGATGCGTAAAGTTGGTTATGAAGTAACCGAAGGAGTAGGTGGTTATGGTATCGTTGCTGTTATGAAGAACGGAGATGGCCCTCAGATCCTTTATCGCACTGATATGGATGCACTCCCGATGCAGGAGAAGAGTGGGGTAGACTATGCCAGTCAGCTGACGACCATGTGGAATGGTGAAAAAGTTGGCACTATGCACTCTTGCGGTCATGACATGCATATGACTACTTGGTTAGGGACAGCGAGAGCTTTGGCGTCAATGAAAGATCAGTGG
This sequence comes from uncultured Saprospiraceae bacterium, assembly GCA_938022935.1. Lineage (GTDB taxonomy): Bacteria > Bacteroidota > Bacteroidia > Chitinophagales > Saprospiraceae > JAJRXG01. The sequence goes on along the minus strand of CALIHL010000157.1, from coordinate 20,213 downwards.
TCAGGTACATTGATGTTCATCGGACAACCAGCAGAAGAGATTGGCGCGGGTGCAAGGATGATGTTGGATGCTGGTCTTTATGAGCGCTTTGGTGTGCCTGATTATGGCTTAGGCTTGCACTGTAATGCAAGTTTGCCGATTGGTCAAGTTGCTACAGTCTCAGGATATATCATGGCCAATACTGAGATGATAGATATAAAAATAAAAGGTGTCGGTGCACATGGTGCCTCTCCTCATCAATCTATAGATCCAATCGTCGTGGCGAGCATGATCATCATGGAGATCCAGACCATCGTAAGTCGCAATATCAAACCGATAGACGATGCGGTAGTGACGGTTGGCGCCATAAAAGGTGGGACAAAGCATAACATCATCCCAGACGAAGTGACACTTCAGTTAACAGTCAGAACTTACAAAGAAGAAGTACGCCTCATGATTCATAAGAGATTGAGAGAGATTAGCCGCGGTATTGCTATAGCTTCTGGACTTCCAAAAGACCTGATGCCAGAAGTGATTATACCAGAAAACTTTACACCTTCTAATTATAACGATCCCGCTCTTACGGCAAATTTCATGACTTCAGCAGCCAAAGCCATCGGAGCTGACAATGCCATCTATACCGAACCAACGATGGGAGGTGAGGACTTCGCATGGTATGGCAAAACAGAACATGACGTACCGACGATGATGTATTGGTTAGGGACCGTCCCCCCAGAGAAATTAGAAAAAGGTGAGAACCCAGGATTGCATTCTCCTTTCTATTACCCGGCAGTAGAAGAGTCAATTAGGACGGGTGTACAGGTGAGTACTCAGGCTATGTTGGATCTGATGAAGTAGTTGACCACATATAGTAAACAAAGCAGATAGCAAACGTTGGTAGGGCGTATTGGTGATTATTAAACTATGCTTCAGCTTGGTTTTAGTGGCTAAGCTCCATTCTTGGCTTTAGCCTATAAAAATAAGATCATAGGTGATTAGGAATTCCCCAAATGGTCAAAAGCTAATGCCATAAATAAACCTAACTCCAATTCGGCAAGCAATAAGATGGCATTATTTAAGAAGCATGAAAGCTCTTAATGTTCATTATGTTGAACAAATATCGTACATTTGTTTGGTATAATGTACATTATGAAAAATATAGATAAGCTTTTGCCTAAAGAAAAGCGTATTTTAGTACAGTTAGGGGAGAACCTGAAGCTTGCTCGTCTGCGGAGAAAATATTCAGCTGAGATGGTAGCAGAAAGAGCCCGAATCAGTAGAACAACATTGTGGAATCTGGAAAAGGGAAAATCAGCTACGACCATTGCGACCCTGTTACAAGTCTTATCAGTATATGGAATGGAAAAAGACATTCTTCAGCTGGCTGAGGATGACACTTTAGGAAGAAAGTTACAGGATGCGACGTTAAAAGTTAGAAAGCGTGTACCTAAAAAGTAATGATGAAAGAGATACTGGTATATGCAAATTGGAAAGAAGTGCCGAAGGTCGAGGTCATTGGAAAACTACGAACTGAGTTGTCAAAGGGAGAAGAAATATTTTCATTCGAATATTCTAAGAAATGGTTAAAAAGCGGATATGCACAAGATATTGATCCTGATTTGAAAATGTATACTGGACCGCAATATCTAAATGATGAGAAATCAAACTTCGGTATGTTTTTAGACTCTTCTCCTGATAGATGGGGTAGGATGCTAATGAAAAGAAGAGAAGCTATTGAGGCAAGAGAATCAGGAGAAGAGACCAAACATCTTTTTGAATCAGATTACTTATTAGGCGTCAACGATGAAACAAGAATAGGAGGGCTTCGATTTAAACTTAAAGCTGAGGGCGAATTTTTAGATCATGATGAACAGGTGAAAGTGCCACCGATGACAAGCATTCGAGAATTAGAACAAGCTAGCTTAAAAATTGAAGATGATGACTTTTTCAGTGATGTTCATGCTTCTAAATGGTTGAAGTTGTTAATGGCTCCAGGATCTTCCTTGGGAGGCGCTAGACCAAAAGCGAGTGTTCGTCACGCAGATGGAAGTTTGTGGATAGCTAAGTTTCCGAGTAAAAACGATGATAAAGATTCAGGCATATGGGAATTACTTGCAAATAGAATTGCAAAAAAAATCGGAATAAACGTTGCAGTTGCTTCTGCAAAAGTGTTTTCTCAAAAGCAGCACACTTATTTAACAAAAAGATTTGATCGTACAGCTCAAAATGAAAGACTGCATTTTGCATCCGCTATGACATTGTTGGGATATAAAGATGGATATAACCACCGAGAAGGGGGCAGCTATTTGGAAATGGTAGAATTCATAGAGAGATATGGGGCTGCACCTAATATGGATTTGCAAGAACTTTGGCGAAGGATAGTTTTCTCTGTTGGTGTGTCTAATACTGATGATCATTTGAGAAACCACGGATTTATACTTTCAAGAAAAGGCTGGATATTATCTCCGGCATACGACATTAATCCAAATGAAGACGGAGTTGGTTTGAGTCTTAATATTTCAGAAGAGGATAATAGCCTTGATTTTGACCTATGTCTAAGTGTTGCAGAATACTTTAGATGGAACTTAGAAGAAGCTAAACCATACATAAAGGAAGTCACCAAAGAGATTGCTCTTTGGAGTGATATTGCAAAAGAACTTCAAATTTCAAAAAAAGAACAGCAATTTATGGAACGAGCATTTCGGAATTAATCAAACTTCAATCAATAAATATCATCACCCCATCTCAATCACCAAATCATCCTGCTCTACCATCGTCTTCTCTTTGAGGTAGATCTTTTTAATCACTCCATCCATTGGAGCCGTGATCGTACTCTCCATCTTCATCGCTTCGATGATAAACAATGGTGCATCCTTTTTAACCTCTTGTCCTTCTTTAACGATGATCTTTGATAGACTGCCTTGAAGGGGAGATCCAATATGCTCTGGTGTTGTCGCCTTTAGGTTTTGAACAACGGTACTATTGAGCGATTGATCTTTTATCAAGACTGACCTAACCGTTCCATTGATTCTAAAGAACACCATTCTGTTACCTGACTTTCTTGGTGCGTTGGTGTTGAGATATTGGATCAAGATGGTTTTACCCTTGCTGATATTGACTTGTATCTCTTCATTGAAGGTTAATCCATAAAAGAAAGCTGGAGAAGGTAGCTTGCTGGTATCCCCATAAGTCTGTTGATGATTGTAAAAGTCTCTATAGACTTTTGGATACAACTCATAACTTAAGAAGTCTTCAAAAGCATCACTCTCTGGAAATTCTAATTGGAACGCCTCATAGTCTTTATCAAAGTCTACTGGCTCAAGGTGTGCATTAGGCTTGTCGGTGAAGGCCTTCTCGTTCTTAAGCACCATGTTTTGAAACTCTTCAGGCCATCCTTCATCTCTTTGCCCGAGCTGTCCTTTCATCAGTGAGATCATACTGTCAGGGAAGGCCATGGTGTGTCCTTTCTCTTTGATGTCCTCGATGGTAAAGTCGTTGGCCGTCATAAACATGGCCATGTCGCCAACTACCTTAGAGGAAGGTGTTACTTTGACGATGCCGCCTAAGTGGTCGTTGACAGCTTTATAGTTTTCTTTAATTGTGTCAAACTTTTCTTCCAACCCAAGACCTCGTGCTTGTGGTCTAAGATTAGAATACTGCCCACCTGGTATCTCATGATCGTATACCTCTGCAGTTCCTGCTTTCAGTTCAGTCTCAAAACCATAGTAGTACTGTCTTACAGTCTCCCAGTAATTAGAATATTGGTTGAGGCTCTTAAGATCTATCTTGTTTTCGCGCTCATGTCCTTCGAGCATCGCAACTATGGAGTTGAAGTTCGGTTGTGATGTAAGTCCTGACATAGAGCTAAGGGCTACGTCTATCACATCGACGCCAGCTTCTATGGCCTTCATGTAGGTAGTCGACTGGATAGAAGATGTATCATGCGTATGCAAGTGTATCGGTAGATCAACTGCTTCTCTAAGGTGACTGATCAAGTGAGCGGCAGCCATTGGCTTGAGTAGTCCTGCCATGTCTTTGATTGCTAAGATGTGTGCCCCTTCATCTTCAATGGCTTTGGCCATGTCGGTGTAGTACTGTACGTTGTATTTGTTGTTTCCTTTGGCAAGTACGTCTCCAGTATAGCAGATACAAACTTCTGCAAGCGCATTAGTTTCGTTGCGTACTGTTTTGATACTTGTCTTCATAGCTTCCAGCCAGTTCAGAGAATCAAATATTCTAAATACATCGATACCTTTCTCGGCGGAGTGTATAACAAACTTTTCAATCAAGTTATCTGGATACGCTTTATAACCTACAGCGTTGGATCCACGAAGTAACATTTGCAATAGCGTGTTAGGCATTGTCTTACGCAACTTTTCTAATCGTTGCCATGGGCTTTCTTTTAAAAAACGCATCGCCACATCAAATGTCGCACCGCCCCAGACTTCCATAGAGAAAATGTCTGCACCATGCGATTTAGCATAACTTTCAGATACATTGATGAGATCTATCGTTCTCATTCTTGTTGCGAGAAGCGATTGATGTGCATCACGCATCGTTGTATCCGTGTAGTGGATTTGCTTTTCATCTTTCAACCATTTGGCGAAAGCATCAGGCCCTAATTTTTCTAATCTCTGCTTCGTCCCACTTGGCATCTCCGTGATAGCAGTACGATCTGGGACTTTTGCTTTTATGTGCTTTCTATCGAGGTCTATCTTTTTGATGTCCTTATTGCCATTGATGATCACATCGCCCAAGTAAGTGATGAGCTTTGTGCCTCTATCTCTCCAATTAGGTGGCGCTAAAAGCTCTGGATGCTTCGCGATAAATGGAACAGTTGCCTTGCCAGATCTGAATGTCTCATTCTTTAGCAAGTTCAGTAAGAACGGAATGTTGGACTTAACACCACGAATTCTAAATTCTCGAAGTGCTCTATGCAGTCTGTCTGAGGCAGTGGCCAAGGTCTCGCCAGAAGCGGTAACCTTTACAAGCATGCTATCAAAGAATGGTGAGATGGTCGCTCCTGCATAAGCATTGCCGGCATCGAGTCTTATACCAAATCCTGATGCACTTCTGTAAGCTAACAATCTACCATAATCAGGCTTGAAGTCATTACTTGGATCTTCGGTTGTGATCCGACACTGTAGTGCTACGCCACGGTAGGTTATAGATTCTTGAGTAGGTATATTGATGTCTGGACTTGATAGTGGAAGTCCAGAGGCTACGAGGATCTGACATTTGACAAGGTCGATACCAGTGATCACTTCTGTGATGGTATGCTCCACTTGGATACGAGTGTTGACTTCTATAAAAAAGATCTCCTCTTTGTCATTGACGAGAAACTCTACAGTACCTGCATTCTGATAGCCTACACTTTTACATATAGCAACGGCGTATTGATGTAGCTTCTCTCTTGTTTCTTCTTTCAGCGACGTACTGGGTGCTATCTCTACTACTTTCTGGTATCGGCGTTGCACAGAGCAATCGCGCTCAAAGAGATGCACCATGTTGCCATGTAGGTCCCCCAGGATCTGTACTTCGAGGTGCTTTGGATTATCGACGAACTTTTCAACAAAAACTGCTGGATTACCAAATGCTGTTTGTGCTTCGCCTGAAGCTTCTAAGTATGATTTTTCAATTTCGCTTTCTTCACGGACAACACGCATCCCTCGACCGCCACCACCAGTAGCCGCCTTAAGCATAACTGGATATCCGATCCGCTTCGCTTCACTTTTTAGTTCTGTGATATCCGAGATGGATGAGGCACTCGCTTGGACGATTGGGACGCCAGCACTGATTGCCGCTTTTTTGGCTGAGATTTTATCGCCCAGTGCGTGCATAGACTCAGGAGAAGGACCGATCCATATGATGTCAGCTTCTATACACGCTTGAGCGAAGGTTGGATTTTCTGATAAGAAGCCATAACCTGGATGGATCGCATCTATGTTGTTTTCCTTAGCGAGCTTGATGATCGCATCTATATCTAGATATGGTTTAAGCGGTTCATCATTGGAACCGATCTGATAAGCTTCGTCTGCCTTATATCTGTGCAGTGAGTATCGATCTTCATATGTATAAAGTGCAACTGTTCTGATGTTGATCTCAGATGCAGCCCTACAGATTCGGATTGCGATTTCGCCACGATTAGCTATAAGCAATCGCTTTATCGGGTGGTGATTGTATGATGACATGACGTAAGGTTTAAAGATTCATTTGACCTCTTTCTGAATCTTGATAAGTGTCTCTTTCCAAAAATAGAAAATTATCACCTGAATTCGCTTGGATTTGCCAACCAAACCAAATAAAATTTAGACTCAGAAAACTTATACTCTCCATTGCGATAGATTATAATGAGACTCGGCTGAATGTCAAAATAATGTAACGCTTTGGGTGAAGGCCTGTCGAATAGTCATGCAATTGTAATGTTCTGTTAATCACTTTAAGATCATCGATAAACTGGTCAAGTAGAATATTATATTTGATCCTAATATGAATAAACTTTGGTTCATCATTTTTTTTTGGGCCTCTGTCGGCCATGCCACGGATGATGTGATAACAGCTTATAAGTTGGAGCAGCCTATCAACTTTGACGGGTGGGTTGAAGATGATGAGTGGGGCCACATCCCTATGTTGACTTTTGAGATGCAGTTACCTGATGAAGGAGGTCGACCTACTCAACTTACTGAGGCACGAGTGGCATACGATGATGATTACGTCTATTTGTCTGGGCGATTATATGATGACGATGCAGCCAATATGATGGCCAATACCAAGAAGCGTGATGCAGTCTCAGGTTCAACGCAGTTCTTTGGTTTGATCCTCGACTCTTACAATGACAATGAAAACGCGCTGGCTTTCTTTACAACACCCACTGGTATAAGATGGGACGGCGCTGTTGCTAATGATGCCGTAGGACGTAATCCTATGAATATATCTTGGAATACTTTTTGGGATGTCAAAGTCCAACGTTCAGATGAAGGTTGGTTCACAGAGATCAGGGTTCCCTTTTCTTCTTTGGGATTTGAAGATCAGGGTGGGGATGTGACGATGGGCATGATCTCCTTTAGATATATACCGAGAACTAACGAGTTGGATATGTATCCTTTGATGCCACCAGACTTTGGAGAGTTTAGCGCTTGGCGACCATCGTTGGCACAAGACTTCTTGTTTAAAGGAATCAAGCGCAAGAAGCCTTTCTACATCACGCCTTATGTTTTGGGCGGTTTCTCCAGCATCAACTCGCTTACTGAGGATGAGTCCACTTACGTAAATGAAAACAGCTTCCTACGCCAAGTCGGAGGGGATGTAAAGTTGGGACTCAGTAGAGGCTGGACATTAGACTTGAGCGTCAATACGGACTTTGCTCAAGTAGAGGCAGATGACCAACAAGTAAACCTGACACGATTCAGTCTTTTCTTTCCTGAGAAGAGGCTCTTTTTTCAAGAGCGCGCGGGTATTTATAATTTTAGTTTTGGGAGTAGAGATCAACTCTTTTATAGTCGAAGGATTGGTATCAATGATGGTGAGCAACAATCTATTATCGGTGGAGCGAGGGTGACTGGCAGATCTGGTCTCTGGGATATAGGTTTAATCAGTATGCAGACTGCAGATCAAGGAGAACTTAAAGGAGAAAATCTCTCTGTGATTAGGATGAAAAGAGAAGTGTTCAATGATCGATCGGATGCTGGCTTTCTAATTACACACCGGACTGACTTTGACGGAAGTTATAATTTTAATTATGGTTTAGATGCAGTCATAGAAGTTTTTGATGAGCATATGGTGACGATGAGATATGCGCAGACTTTTGATAGTGATATCAAAAATGGATTATTTGATATCGACGCGTCCAAGATGTGGTTGAGTTTTTCTACTCAGCGTCAGCGTGGGTTTAGCCATGGTACGAGTATCTCACGAGCAGGTAAGAACTTTTTGCCAGAGTTGGGATTCCAACAAAGAGATAACTATACACGCTTTGGTAATCGCACTGCTTACAACTGGTTTTTAAAGGGAGATTCTAAAATGTTCTCTCATGGATTTCAGTCAGGAGGGACGATCCACTGGGGCAATGATACAGATAAGATAGAGTCACTAAGGTGGCGCATTGGTTATGAAGTCAATATGAAAAACGGCTGGCAGTTAGAAGCTAGGTTTCGACCACAAATAGAAAATCTTGTAGAGGATTTCTCGCTAAGCGATAATGTTACTATTCCTGCTGGCGATTATAATTTTATGTCCTATGAAGTGGAAGTGACTTCACCTATGACCACTTCTTTTTCGTGGTCAGCAGAGGCTAGTCATGGTGCTTTCTATGATGGTGTTAGAACGAGTCTTTCTTTAGCTCCAGTTTTTAACCTTTCATCTTCTGTAGAGCTCTCTGCAGCATATGAGTATAACCGCGCTTCCTTTGACAATAGACAAGAAGAACTTGACTTCCACCTGTTGAGACTGAAGTCTTTGTTCATGTTTGACACAAAGTTGTCCTTGGCGGCATTGGTGCAGTATAACAATCAAAGCAAGACATTCTTAGGTAACGTAAGACTTAGGTACAATCCATCTGAAGGCAATGATCTTTTTATCGTATATAATGACGATCTAAATAGTGATCGATTTCGCGAAAGCCCTACACTTCCAACAACCAATCAACGATCTTTGCAGTTGAAATATTCATACACCTTTAGATTGTAACATTTGGTGTAAACCTAATATGTGCATATGAGAGTTATCAAGACAGTGCCAAGATGGGAAGCTTTCAAAAGAGCTTTAAGTTTTGTTGCTAACCCCATCCCTGTGATCGATGAAGCGATAGCCAAGTATGGCGAGACCTACTACACCAGGATCATCGGCGGTGTTAAGATCATCATGTCACGCGAGCCAAAGATCGCTCAGCATGTCCTTCAGAAAGGCAATAAGAAATATCAAAAATCCGAACTCCAGACCGAGTCATTAGGCAAGTATGTCGGCCTTGGACTGCTCACTGCCAATGGTGACTATTGGTTACGACAGCGACGGTTGATACAACCGGGATTTCATAAAGCTAAGTTGGTGTCGCTTGTAGAGATCATGGACAAAGAGATTAAGCTCTTCATGTCAGAACTCGAAGAGCGCGTCAAGAAAGACCCCACTGTAGATGTCAATACGGCGATGATGGAGCTCACACTAAGAGTAGTCTCTAAGTCTCTCTTCAGTACCAGTATAGATAATGAAAGGATCTTAGAGATCGGACTTGCCATCAATGGACTGCAGCAGCACATCATCAAAGAAGTGCGACTTCCTTGGCTCAACTGGTATCGTAATCTTACAGGGAAAACACGGGAGGCAAAAAAGATAGCAGAGAAAACAAGATCTATGCTCCAAGAGGTTATCGATAGTCGCTTAGCCGAATCAGGAACAGAGTACAATGACTTGCTCGATATGTTGCTCAACTCTAAGTATGAAGACAACGGTGAGTCGATGAATAGCACTCAGGTCTTGGACGAAGCGATCATCCTATATGTCGCAGGTTATGAGACAACTGCCAATACCTTGGCTTGGGCCATACATGCACTTAGGGAGTATCCCGAAGTGGCTGCCAAATTAGAAAATCAAGTGGGTCAATTGTCTGGTGAGTTTACAATGGAGCAACTTATGAAGCCAGATTATAATAGTCAGGTGATTGAGGAGACCATGCGTAAGTATCCTGCTGCTTGGATCCTTGATCGAGTGGCACTTGAAGATGATGAGATCGATGGTGTAGAGATTAAAAAAGGGGACTTGATAGGTCTTTATGTTTTTGGCTCACATCGTAACCCTAATACTTGGAAAGATCCCGAGAACTTTGATCCAGATCGGTTTGAGCCATCTCGTAGAAAGGAGATAGAAAGTTATGCCTTTTATCCATTTGGTGGAGGACCAAGGATGTGTATTGGTTATCACTTTGCGATGATAGAGATGAAGGTTGCATTGATAGAGTTTTTCCAAAGATTTAAGTTGCCAGCACGTACAGGTGTTGAGCCAGATTATCATCCGCTGATCACCCTCAAGCCCGCTTCTAATATTGTAATGGATCTGGAGTTGAGATAGAGTTGTTGATCACATCTTTCTAAAACGAAAGATTAGTTTGAGTACAACTAATATTCCAATAAGAGAGAACAGTAAGGCCAAAGAATATTGAGTGGTTCTAGGAGTGCCGATGAATTCTCCATTATGTTTTACAATATGGAACTCTCTGCAATTAGGATAGTTTTCGAAAAAGTAGTCATACTTTTCTTGGGTGTTGATTTCTCCAATTTTAGGATCATCAGGGCATTGTGCACATAGGAATGTTGAGCTAATTATAAAAAGTATGAGTGCAAGTATTCTCATAGGTATACTTTTTTATTGAGCCATCGCCCTATGAGCATGAGCGCTATGCAGAATATACCAATCGTTCTAAGTTCGCTGATGATGACCTCTAAACCCCATGATGAGAAAAAGTCCGCTGTGCCGATGGGCGAAACTTGTATAAATCTAAATGGAAGAAAGAGTCGCTCGACTGAGAATGGATAAAGGAATGCTATGCCAGCTCCACCCGTAGTCATTGCATCAAATACTCCGTGACTAATTGTCGTCAAACTGTAGTATAAGAAAAGGATCTTACTGTGCTTGTCTTTAGCATGAAAAATTATAATCAACATAAGGGCCCATACTAATCCAAATGCTATAGAATGTGTTAGCCCGCGATGACCCAAGATATGCAGGTCGTCAATGCCAAACTTAAAGCACATCACATCTATATCAGGTATGATCGATGATACAATCCCAAGGATGAGCACCTTGGTGGTGAAGATTTTGTCAGGATGTATCTTTAGTAGGCCATAAGCAGCAGCAGCATGACCAAAGGCAGAAGCCATTGATTTATTATTTATTCTAAAGTAGTCATTCTGCACTACAATTATCTTTATTTCAATGAGAACAAATTAATAGCTATTCTCTTGGAGATGATGTACATCTTAGTTAACTCGCATAAGATTTCTAAGTCTATCAGATGGCAAAGCAAGAGTTTCGGATGCCCCAGATGGGGGAGAGTATAATAGAGGCTACCATACTTGGTTGGTCTAAGTCTGTAGGAGACCATGTCGAAGAAGATGAAACGCTATTGGAGATAGCCACAGACAAGGTGGACTCTGAGCTTCCATCGCCATTCTCTGGCAAGCTACTTTCGATTAATTATAAAGAAGGCGATGTCGTATCTGTTGGGGCTGTGATTGCAGTTATAGAAACAGAAGGAGAGGAGATTGTAACTTCAACTCCAAGTGCTGCTCAACCTGATCAGCCAAAGGTGTCGGTTACAACACAACCAACTCCAGCCATAACTAAGACTGATGCTGTTCAAACTAAAGCAACTACTTCTATAGCAGAGTTAGTGGCTCCAGCGATTACAACGGCTCAAGGAGAAAACCTTGCCGAATTGCAGATCAGGCCCAGTCAGACCAATCGGTTTTATAGTCCGCTTGTACGAGCGATCGCTGAGATGGAGCAACTGTCTATCGGAGAGTTAGATCATATACGAGGGACTGGCGCCGATGGTCGAGTGACGAAGACCGATGTCGTGTCCTATGTGCAAAGGAGAGAAGCTATTGTAGACAAGAGATCGATCAATTATACAAAAGCATCAACGACTAAACCCTCATCCGCAGCTTCCTATGGTGGAGATGTAGAAATCGTGGAGATGGATCGCATGCGCAGGATGATCGCCGACCACATGGTTATGTCCAAGCAGACTTCGCCTCATGTCACTTCATTTTTAGAAGTAGATGTCACTCCGATCGTTGATTGGAGATCTGCGCATAAGGACGCTTATCTCGCTAAGCATGGAGAGAAGATAACTTATACGCCGATCTTTATTCACGCTGTCGCAAATGCTATAAAAGACTTCCCTGGTATCAATGCATCGGTTGATGGGCACTCCATCATCTTGAAGAAGTCAATCAATATAGGAATGGCAACAGCCACTGCCTCGGGCAACCTGATAGTCCCAGTGCTTAAGCATGTGGATCACATGGATATACATGCTGTGGTCCATACTGTCAATGACTTGGCTCACCGTGCTCGTGAAGGGAAGTTGAAACCGGATGAAGCTCAAGGCGGCACGTTTACGCTAACCAATGTTGGCACATTTGGCAATACCATGGGAACACCCATCATCAACCAACCACAAGTGGCGATCATGTCTACTGGAGCGATCCGTAAGAAGCCTGCAGTTGTAGAGACAGAACAAGGTGATAAGATCGAAGTGCGACGGTTTATGTTTTTATCGCTGTCTTATGATCATCGCATTGTTGACGGTGCTCTTGGAGGCCAATTCTTAAGGAGGGTAGGTGATTATTTAGAGCAATTTGATGCCTCGATGTTAAATTAATTACTTTTACGATTAACTCATTCTGTAACTTCACAAGCCTTTTATAAGTCAGAATAGCACATTCTTGAGATTTTGGGCTTTATAGGCCTTTTCCTTTCACATGATTTAAACGTCCTTTCGTCGAGATTCTCTCTTGGGTAGTAGAGGATACGAACTTTAGGTGCAACCTTTGGTCCATCTTTGTCGTATTAATTACAGAATGATTAACGAATCATCGACAAGTAAACAACATTATAGTCTGATAGATGGTTAATCATCTTTATTCAACCAAACAATATTTTGAAACCTTAAAATTCATCGTTATGAAAGGATTTGCAACATCACCCAGTAATTACACAAGAGGACTACGCCCAAGAAGATTCTTAGCTGCAACATCAGCAAGAGTAAAAATGGATATCATTCTTGGCAAAAAGCTAAAAACTACGCCTAAGAAGGCGGCTTAATATAGCATTGTCATCATGTAGCAATGGGAGCCTCGGTGATTTCACCGAGGCTTTTTTTGTTTGCTAAGTGATTTTATGGTCTGTAAGAGAGAGATGCTTGTATCAACTTGATTATATTTAGCTATAAGTCAATCTAATCTTACACTATGCAAAGAAGATCTTTCCTTAAGTCAACAGCAATCGCAGGGCCATTGGCGGCACCTATATTTGCGTCAGCGGCATCTGTAACACCAGAGCCAGTAGCAGCACCTTTTAAGATGAAGTTCGCACCTCATCTTGGGATGTTTAAACACTTAGCAGGTGAGGATCCGATCGATCAGCTCAACTTTATGGCGGATCAGGGATTTAGTGCCTTCGAGGATAATGGTATGCGCGATCGAGATATTAGCCTCCAAGAAAAGATGGCCAGTACTATGGCTAATCGTGGCTTAGAGATGGGTGTCTTTGTAGCTCATAAGATCTATTGGAAAGAGCCAAACTTGGCATCAGGCAAAGAAGAGTGGCGAACAGAGTTTTTAGATTATATCACTAAGGCAGTAGACGTCGCTAAGCGTGTTAACGCCAAATGGATGACCGTCGTGCCTGGACATGTCGATCTAAGACAAGACATGGGCTATCAAACTGCTAACGTCATAGAGTCGCTAAAGCAAGCCTCTGCTATATTAGAACCTCATGATATAACTATGGTGTTAGAGCCGCTCAATTTTAGAAATCATCCCGGTCTTTTTCTAACGAAGATTGCGCAAGGGTATGAGATCTGTAGAGCAGTCGGCAGCCCATCTTGTAAAATATTATTTGATATCTATCACCAACAAATCCAAGAGGGTAACATCATACCCAATATTGATCAGGCGTATGAAGAAGTAGCCTACTTCCAGATAGGTGATAATCCAGGAAGAAAAGAACCTACATCAGGAGAGATTAATTATAAAAACATCTTCAAGCACATCAACGAAAAAGGCTTCGGCGGTATCCTCGGTATGGAACACGGAAACTCTAGAGATGGAGCAGAAGGGGAGCAAGCGGTTATTGACGCTTATCGGGCGGTTGATCTTTAATGTTTAATTGGTTTAAGATGTTTAATGAGTTTTATACGTTTGAAAGTTCTTACGTATAAAACGTCTTAAACCCATAAATCCTATTAAACTTACTTAGTCGTACAATTCACTATCTTCCTTGCCTCCTGCCATAAGATAAACGACGAGATCCAAGACCTCATCTTCATTAAGTGTGTTGAGGAGCTTTGCGGGCATGGGTGATGTGGCAGAAAGGGCGTGACTCTTTACATCGGATTTTAAAATTTCTGTCGTGGCGGTCATGTCGTATGGGCTTTGATATATGGTGTAAGCCTCTTCCGTTTCTTTTATAATCCGTCCAACTTTTCGATTACCGTCATTTAACTCAAAGGTAGTAAAGGCATACTGGTCAGATATCTCTTTGTTTGGGACAAGGATGGCATTGACGATTTCTCCTTTGTTGAACCGGGTATTGATATTAGAAAGGTCTGGGCCTGATGCTCCGCCTTCTCCATTCATACGGTGGCAAGAAGAGCAAAGAGCTGCTTGGTATGCGCGATGGCCCTCTGCATATGTTCTTTTATAGTTGTTGATTTTGTCATCTCCCCAAGTTGCTATTCTACCAAGATCGTACATATTGTAATTAGCCCCCGGTCCTTTAGGCTTCGGCAGGTCGGCCATGGCCATCATTGGAGAGTAGAATCCTGCAATCTCTTTAAAGTATGCTTTGTCTGCATCAGGAACATTGTTCAATGCTTGTGACTTGATGTTGTCTAAGAATCCTTTATAGCTTACGCCTCCTTTTTTGCTTATGGCGTTTTCAAACCACGCGAAGTACGAAGTGCGTAACTCTTTAGTCCAGCCCCTTTTAGCATGACTTAGTGCGGTGGCGTAAAAGATCGCTTCTGTAGGTGGCATGTTATCCAGCATGTCTGCTATCTGAGGTCCGTACTGTTCACTTCTTGCTAATAGTTTTTTAGAAAGTATATCAGGACTATCGCTAGCATCCTCATTGGTTGCACTAATCAAAAGTGACATTGTTTTCTCAATAGCATCATCACTTTGGAGATGGATCAACAGTTCGCAAAGCGAATGATTGGTTTTGTAATTGTCTGTTGGATAAAGAGGGGAGAGCCTTTTTGCAATTTGTTTTTTTATGGTTTGATCTCCAGTCTTATCTCTTGCAAGAAGAAGAGCGTATGCGCGGAGCAGTCCTATTTGATTTTCTTCACTTAGATCTGCGTACGATAGATCATTCAGTTTGTCAGTGATCTTCATATCAAGGGAGCCGCTGCTTCTCGCATAGGCAAGTGACGCTTGGATCATTTTTGTTGGATCTGTCTCATCGTATAAAAGGCTTTGCCAATTTTGAAGATCTTGATGTTCTATGGCTACTCTTGCAGCATATTGTATATGCCGATCTTTGTGGCTTAAGTATGGCCATGCAGTCTGAATCGCTTCTGGGTTTTGACCAGTATGATATTTTTCTAATTGATGTCTGAGTATTCGTAACTTCTCTGCTTCAGGATCAGATGTGGCGGTATATGAACTGACGTCTTCTGTTCCTGTATAGCGCACTCTGTACAAATGACTTTCTAATCGCCTTCCACCTGTAAGAAAATATAAACTGCCATCGGAGCCAGCGATAGCATTGGTGATCGGTAGCGGTACACCTGACAAAAACTCTTCTTTCTGACCAGTGTATGAGCTGCCTGATTCTTCGAGGTCTACATGATAGATGGTCCCAAAACTCCAATCACAAGCAAAGAGTCCATCTCGGTATTTAGCAGGAAACTTTAGGTCCTTTCCCATGATTACAGCTGTCGGAGAACCTTGTGCCATGTCTTCAACAGCAGGAAGGTTATCGGGTAAGTAGACTGGCCATTTGCCAGAACCCGTTCTCCAGCCAAACTCAGCCCCACTGGTCACGTGTAGTATCCTTGTTGGACGATACCATGGCATACCAAAGTCCCACTCCATATCTGCGTCGTAGGCAAATAGCTCGCCATGGTCATTGATGCCAAAGCTAAAGGGGTTACGCATCCCAGCTCCTATGAGTTCCCAATCTGTGCCATCGGGATTTGTTTTTGCTAACCAGCCACCTGGTGCTTTTAGATCATTGGCGTGACCACTTGCATCAAGGTAGGGTGGAAGCAAGTTGTCTTCTTCCCAAGTACGTGGCAGTCTACTTTTAAATTGATCTGGGACTTTGTTAAAGTTACCTGCTATAAAATAAAGCGACTCGCCATCAGGACTGACACGCAAGGTATGTGGCCCATGCTCTCCTTGTCCAGTTACAGAGATGATATTCTTTTTAGTATCGAGTTTGCCATCCCCATCTTCGTCTGTTAGTCTATAGATACCACTGGAAGGATCATCTGGATTATCAGGGTTTTCTCCTTTTACAACGACAACGTACAGGCTATTGAAAGCCCAAAGCAGCCCTTGCGCGTGCCCCATGTTGATCTCAATACTATCAACGTCGATCACAGTCATTGTATCTCCCACCGCAGGTATCTTAAAAGTATACAGACCGCCATATTGGTCGCTGGTATAGAGTCGATTATCAGGCCCTTCAGTTATAGAGACCCAAGATCCTTGATTGTTCAGACTTGGATTGTATAACTTTTCAACTTCAAAACCTGAAGGAAGACTCACGCCATGTTGAACGTTAGTTTCGGATAATACTGTTGATTCTGGTTGGCAGGCTATGGCAACTATCACTGCTATAATAATCAATAGCGCAGTGATCTTCTTAGGTAAGATGTTCATGTACCTAAGTTAGTAAATATAGTTTAATTCACTACATGATGGTAGGATAGGCTGAGATGTGCGTGTACAAAAAGGCTAGTCTGAAATAAGTTCTAATTAGCAAATTTGTTAATTAATACCTACTCACATCCAGTATCTTCCTTTGACATCCAGTCATTGTTAGGGAAGCACATCTCTGAAAGAAGTGATGATGGCTCGTACCTACTTAGGTTAGGATCGTATAATGCGTTCTCTATAAAGTCTGTAAGCAGATCTATCTCTTCTTCTGACAACCCAAGTGGCGTGAAGTCTGGAGATAGTTGTGAAGCGGATACTTTAGAATTTTCTGATATCGCTTCGTTTTTATAAACGATGACATCTCTTACTGAAGTGAACGATGCACCATGACCATAAAATGGACTATCTCTTAAATTATAAAGTTGAGGTACTTTGAATTTGTAATCGTCATCGCTATTTTTTGTAAAACTACTTCGGCCTTTGTTGGCTTCATCTTGTGGGTCAAAATTAACAACCAATGCGGGGTCGAAATCATTGAACCCTAAGGCGTGAAACTCCATAGATGCTAAGCCTCCTCCGTTATGACAAGAGTAGCAATCTGCTTTTCCAAAAAAGAGCTTTGCTCCTTCCTTTTGAGCATCTGACATCCAAGCGGATCCACCGCGCAGCCATTTCTGAAAAGGTGCTTGATTAGAAAGCATAGTTCTTTCAAATGCGGCAATGGCTAAGCCAGCTGTCTCATTGGAATATCTTCCCGCAACTGGAAAGTCAGGAAATGCTTTGTCAAACATCTCTTTGTACCCCATCGTATCAACCGACTCAGCATCAAAAAAGTGTCTGTGTACATCTAGTCCTGCTATCGCTTGAGTCTCTGTTCCTTCGTATCCTAATCTATTGATCGATATGGGGCCTTCTGTTGGCCACTGTGATTCTGTCCCTTCATTTACGGCAGTAGCACCAAACTGACCATTCCATAGAAGGTTGGTTTGATAAGCTACGTTCATAGCGCTTGGCGTTCTAAGTGGTTGTACATCTACTTTCGCCATCTCAACGAAAAGATCTACTTGTCGGCCTTCTCCTGCCATTCCAAATCCTATGCCTCCGTCTCCAATACCTTGCGCGACATTAGCTTGAAATCCACCTCCTGCATGATGACATGAAGCACAAGAGTACGTCTGTGTCATCTCCAGAAACTCACTCTTAGTTGCAAAGCCTGGCTCATGAAAAAGCAATTGACCAAGCTCTACTTTTGCTTGCGTAAGTCTATTCTTAGGATCTTGAGGTATACGTCCTAATTGATCACTCAGCGGTAATCTGTAGGATGATAAGCCCTGAGAGCCTGGAGCTGTATTGATCTCAAATCTAAGTTCGTCATCTATCGATCTATCAATATCGGTACAGCTAAAAAGAAGTGCTAGGCACAAGCCAGCTACTCCGAGGTAGATACTTTTCACGGTTTGGATTTTAACATTAGTCGTACTTAGGACACTTAATAGCAGTGTTACCCCATTGATTGTTAGCAGTTTAGCTGTGAAATGTCAGCTACTTGTCATAAACTGCAGTGGATATCGAAAGAGCATAGTCAATTGCTTTACATTAACCAGAATCTTGTGCGATCACAGATGTCCCTTTCGGGAAATCTGGATGCTGGTAACTGAGTATGCGAAAAGTACTTTTTAACCAAGTGATTACACCATACTTCGGTCCAGTAATGTCGGTGTCCTTTGCCATGCCAATTGAGCCATGCACTCATCAGACTTGGTAGTCCTATGCAGATATAAAAGACTATCCATCCCGTCTGTCTTGCTTGTAAAAAATGACCAAACTCGTGATAGACGGTATACATGTCTTGCTGCTGAGAATATGCGCCTGGGGCAACGATCATCCCATATCCAGGAAGTGCGATGCCTGCGCTGTTATGCCCGCTACCCATACGTGGAGATTCGTACACAGAAACTCCTTCAAAAACTCCGACCTTTTTACCTAACCAGCCCACAATCTTAAATTACAATGATCACTTGACAAATGATTGAATAGTAGAGATCGTCTCTTGTGGTTTTTCTATAAAAGGGAAGTGGCCGGCGTCATCGATTGCCTTGATCGTATTATGCGGTATGATTTGCGAAAGTGAATTAAGTGCATAAGGTGTTAGTGGATCTTTTAAACCATAAAGCAGCAAAGTAGGAGCCTGTAGATCTTTTAGGCTTTCTGTAAAATTATAATTGGTTAAGTCCTTATACAGAAAGCTCAATTGTTGACTCTTCTTTCCAAAGTCATCTGGAAGTTTCAATTCTAATTTGTCTACTAAGTTGCGATCTGCAAATTGGTAACTGAAACCAATCGACATCAACTCTTCATATGCCCGTGGATTCTGATTGATAAAAGCCTCTGTACGCATGATTTTAGTTCTGGCTTCTATGTCGTCTGCACTCATCTGGTTAGCTAGCTTTATGTTGGCTTGATTGTTTAAAGAGACATCTGCTGCGTTGCTACTCATCAGGATAAGATGACTGACTTTGTCAGGATACTCGAGCGCATACTTCATGCCCAATAATCCTCCCCAAGAATGGGCGAGGATGGCTACTTTATCCTCGTTGTAGTGCTTTCTGATCAGTTCGATATCATCTATAAAACCTGTTAGACTAACCTTAGTACTGTCGGTGTCTAACGGACTTTGGCCAGAGTTACGTTGATCAAAATAGATAACCTTATATGTCTCTGATAAGCCCTTAAAGTGAGGTGCTATATATTCACTTCCCAGTCCTGGTCCTCCATGGATGACGATGATTGGTGCGCCTGATCCTTCAGCATGGTGATGTAGGCCTGTTGTATCGACATCGCTACTTTTTCCTTGATCCTGCTTGCATGAAGTAAAGATGAAGACGATTGCTAAGATGAAAACTGAGTAGTTAGTGATTTTCATGTGGTAAAGATACGGGTCGAAGAGGAATCAAAGATATACGTACATTGTAAATGATAATCATAAATAGACTCGAATGAGAATGGTCAAAATAATTCAACTGGGATGTATTCTGATGTTGAGCCTTTTAAGCTGTAAGGAAAGTCCCAAAACAACAATCCAACCCTGGTCCACCTATGATGAAAGCGAGATGCTGGCTGAAGTTGCTGAACATGAGACGGCGCGTATGCGACTCAAACTTATCCAATCTAAAGTTCAAAATAAAAATGATATCTGGGATGCTATACGTGATGACATCGCTCAGTTTGGCGAAGATGATTATCAAAGACTGACGCCACTTATCTATGAGCAAGACATCATAGATATCCAACAGGTCATAACAGAAGGAAAGCTCAGCTACGAAGAACTGACCCAGTGGTACATCTATCGGATTGTAAAATTAGAAAATGATCCTGAGCGCACGCTACATACTATCGTATCCTTCAATAGTGATGCTGTCGAACAAGCTAAGGAACGAGATCGCAATCGCAAGGATGACCAACATCCTATCTATGGCATGCCGATACTCCTAAAAGATAATATCAATACGCAAGCTATGCCTACTACGGCAGGGGCACTTGCACTACAGCATAATAAGACTGGAGATGCAAC
The DNA here is from genome assembly GCA_938022935.1 of uncultured Saprospiraceae bacterium. Taxonomy (GTDB): domain Bacteria; phylum Bacteroidota; class Bacteroidia; order Chitinophagales; family Saprospiraceae; genus JAJRXG01. Next base: position 59 of record CALIHL010000157.1, on the reverse strand, counting down.
GATTGTTTCTAATTTGAAAAATAACGGGGCTATCATACTTGGTAAAGTTAACTTGAGCG
>CALIHL010000156.1 GCA_938022935.1 uncultured Saprospiraceae bacterium | reverse complement strand
GCAGTAGATAATTGTGATGGTGATATAACAGTGAGTCCAACAGAAGTAACGATACCTGGTGGTTGTGCAAATTCATTTACGACAGTGCGTACATGGACGTTTACAGATGTATGTGGTAATGTAGATAGTGTCCAGCAGACGATTACAATAAATGATACGATAGCTCCTGCCTTTAATAATGAACCGAGTGATGTCACAGTAGATTGTGAACCAGATATCCCAGGAGAACAAGGTGTTATGGCTTTGGATAATTGTGAGGGCAATGTCGCGGTTGTATACACGCAAGAAGTCGTATCTGAAGATACCATGGGGCAATTAATAAGAAATTCATGGATTGCCCAAGATTGTAATGGAAATGAGGTTCGACATGAACAACTGATTACTTACAATTTTAAATTGCCTTCACTTGAGTTAATAAAATCAGGATTTGTTAGCTATTCAGATATTGACAATTCCTTTGCCACTGTAGGTGACACGATCACTTACAAATTTCAAGTAACCAATACTGGAAATGCTCCGTTGTTTAATTTGAACCTTGATGATCCAAAGTTAGAAGCAGTTACTTGCGACAGTTCATCTTTATTAGTTGGCAATATTTCGATTTGCTCTGGATACTATATAGTCACTGCTCAAGATATCAATGAGGGAGTAGTTTGTAACTCGGCAACTATTGTTGGGGAAACAAGTGATGGTATCATTACTATTGATACTTCCGATAGTGGTCATCCTATTGATGATACAGGAGTAGACAATGACAACACTTATACCTACCTCAATCAAAATGCGGAGATATTACTATTCAAGAATATTGATAAAGTAGTTGATGTAAATAACAATGGCATCACTGACGAGGGAGATGATGTCTTTTATAAGTTCAAAGTAGTAAACAGTGGTAACGTTACTTTGTACAACCCAGTTGTAAATGATCCTCTTGTTACAGTATCTGGAAGTCTTGATAGTCTTGAACAAGGTATGATTGACTCTACTTCATTTACGGCAGTTTATAAGATAATAGAATCCAATGCGCTAGATGGGTTTGTAGAAAATACTGCAACAGTAGTTGCATCTACTCCATCAAGTATGGGTAACCAGATGGCCATGGATGTTTCTGACGTTGGAGATAATAATCAAGAAACGCCTGATGGCTCTGGCAATCTTGATAATGATCCTACCAATGATCCAGTTATCCTTTGTGTAGAACGACCTACTCTTTGCCCATCACCAATGATTCTCTCTACCTGTCTTAGTCAGGCTGAAGTAGAGCAGGAATTTCAAGATTGGCTGACTCTATTCAGTGGAGGTGGTTGTATTGCTACAGGTGCTTTTGCTGAAAGTTACACAGCACCATCTTTCTGTGGTGGAAGAGTAGATGTTGTTTATAGTTTGACAGACGCTGGAGGGAATGTGGTTCCTGGCACTTCGTGTACAACGTATTTCGAATTAATTGGAGATCAAAATTCACCTCTTTGCCCAACTGATTGGGATTTGACAGTTTCTGCAGATGATTCTAATTGTTATGTAGATCCTTATTTGGATGTTGTTCAATTAGAAAGTTCGACGGGCTTATCTGTGTTGGATGATTGCTCATCATCAGCGCAATTATCATTAGACTATTCAGAAAGTCTAATTAGAGAAGAGTGTACATCTGGATATTTCTTCTCTGAAAGAACTGTAATTAGAAACTATACTTTCACTGACCTATGCGGTAGAACAAGTGAATTATGTCCGCAGACGATTACCTATCAGTTTGACGACTGTGTCATTCTTACAGATTTTGGTTCTGTAAGAATCGGCAGTGGAGTTACTATAAGTGTGCCTGCTAATTGTAATGCTCCAGAGATAACAGAAAGCGTTCCAGTTGAAGGAGCCTGTGGATATGTAGAGTATATGTGGCTTATCTCCACTGAAGTGGATCTGGATGGTTTGCCATTCACTCCGACTAACTTTAATATTGGAACAACGTGGAAACTTATTCCTGGAGAAATTGGAAAAACTTTAAGTCCTGGTGTCATCACAGAGGATACATACTTTGTCAGATGTGCTCGAAACTTCTCATGTTGTGATTATGGTGAATCTAACATTGTCTCCATTCTCATAGATAACGCTGCTACATGCCCGGCAGGTCAATCTATGGACTTATCTATCAATGAACATTGTGATAGCACTATAGTCTTGACTTCACCGAGGGACGATTACTTTGATGGACAACAGATGTTATATCGGACTAACGCTTCGATAAGGGCAAATAATAAGAGTGCTAATGGGTCCAGATTGATATTGCACAGTAAGACGATGACGACTCTGGAAGAAGGATTTCAAGTCGATCAAGGTGCTGTGCTCGAAGTAGATGCTACTGGATGTGAGCCAGAAAATTAAGGGTAAAGTGTCTTTTGCTTTACTCAAGGTAAATTTTATCAACAAAATGATTGTCAAATGTTTACATATTACGATAATTCGTAATATATTGGCACTCTATTTGTGATTTAGATAACTATAAGACTAAGGAATATGCCTAAAATACTGATTGTAGACGATGACAAGGGGATAAGACAGACACTACGTGACATCTTAGAATTTGAGAAGTACAAGGTAGACGAAGCTGTTGATGGCCTCGATTGCATGGTCAAAATCAAACAGGCTACTTATGACGTAGTGATCTTGGATATCAAAATGCCTAAGATGGATGGTATGGATGTTATGGATAAAGTCAGAGCACTACGTCCAGATCTTCCAGTAGTTATGATCTCAGGACATGGAAATATCGATACGGCGGTCGAGTCAGTGAAAAAGGGTGCCTTTGACTTCATACAGAAGCCACCAGATCTTAATCGGTTGTTGATTACGATCCGCAATGCGATGGACAAGAGTTCTCTGATCACAGACAAGAAAGTCTTGATCAAGAAGATCAATCGCAAAGAAGTTGTAGACATAGTCGGTGACTCATCTGTGATGAAGGAGATAAAGTCCACAATCGAAGTGATCGCACCTACAGAAGCAAGGGTGATGATACACGGAGAGAATGGGACGGGTAAAGAATTGGTAGCACGTAAGATACATCAAGAGAGTGGTCGTAATGAACAACCACTTATAGAAGTCAACTGCGCTGCGATCCCTTCTGAACTGATCGAGAGCGAGCTCTTTGGTCATGAGAAAGGCTCATTTACATCTGCACATAAGAGCAGAGCAGGTAAGTTTGAGTTAGCTCATGACGGAACTTTGTTTTTAGATGAGATCGGAGACATGTCTCTGTCAGCTCAAGCCAAAGTGTTAAGAGCACTTCAAGAAAACCGCATCACTCGAGTAGGAGGGGATAAGGAGATCGCTGTCAATGTTAGAATCATCGCAGCCACAAACAAAGACCTCCGTAAAGAGATTGCAAAAGGAAACTTTAGAGAAGATTTATATCATAGACTTGCTGTGATCATAGTTCATGTACCAAGTCTA
>CALIHL010000155.1 GCA_938022935.1 uncultured Saprospiraceae bacterium | reverse complement strand
ATTCTCATCAATATGATAGATTAGCATAATACTCAACTACTTTCACCTTGCATATTTCAATTTTTCCAAGCTGTATTTCTTTTTTGAAAACTTATTTTCTCTCTGAAATTTTACCAACTCGTTTTTTGCATCAATGAGCATCCAAAGTTGAGGGTCTATAGAAAATATAGAACCAATCTTGGAAGCCAGTTTATTATTTATTCTCCTTCTTCCTTTAAGTACAGCATGTAGATTAGTGTTTTCGTAATCTATCAGATTCGCGAACTTTATCTTTTTTACTTTGTAAATTTCCAAAAGCTCATTTAGAAATTCTCCGACCGGTTTAATTTGTTCAATGGGTTCTGATAAATATCTCTTCATTCTAAGATGTAATCCAACACGTTGAAAATTCATTTTATCATCTTCTGAATAATCCTCCGAATGAGCCTTGATTATTCGTTTTATCATTTTTATCTCATCAGGATTGGACTTATGGCTTTGCTCGCCAATCAAGTGATCAAAATATTTATTCCCACCTTTCATAAATCTATATTTAGATGTTTCTTAATAAGTCTCAATCCATTTGCTGGACTTATTTGCATTCTTTCTCTAAAAACAAGTTCAGCATTGTACTTGTCTGTGTAATAGTCAATCAATTCGCCTTTACTAATAAATGACAAATATCCTTGATAAGGCCCTTTGTTAAATTCAAAGGATAATAAACATGCATATGCTATCAATACTTGTGCAACGTTTACGAATTCACCCTTTGACCCAAAGTTATTCGGAGATATCTCTATATTTTTCATTTCAAAGAAGTCTTTGTCAATGAATTGTATCATTAACAACCCTTCTATCACTTCTGACTGAATCTTATAAATTTTTGAATTTTCTGTTTTAGCCAATTCAAACCAATCGAAGTTCCAGCCTTTTAACACCTCAAGTTCACTCGGTCCAGTTAAATATATCTTAGCCGAACGCTTTTCTTTCTTTTTGTTCAATAGTGAGACATCCACATATCAAATATATCATATATTGATATAGTAAACAATAATTTGGGCCATATCTGATATCCAACATAACTCATTGATATCCGAGCAAATTTGCTCATATTGGTTGTGTTACTTAGAAAGGTCTTGACTACTAACAAAGAATACACAACATGATTTACTTAACGCAGAGCGTACATCGTAACGCTCAGATTTATCCGAACCAATTGGCAACCGTCTGCCAAGATAGATCTCATACGTGGACAGAACTCAAGGCACGGATCGGCTCACTGGCTGCTGGCCTCAAAGGCATGGGGATCCAAGACAATGATCGCTTGGCCATCTTATCGATGAACTCTGATCGATATTTAGAATATTACTTTGCTGTGCCTTGGGCAGGTGCTTGCGTTGTACCACTCAACATAAGATGGTCAGCCAAAGAAAACTTATACTCACTTAAAGATGCAGGGGCAAGAGTATTATTTGTTGATGATACTTTTATGCCACTTGTGCCAGCGCTGAAAGAAGCACTGGATCACGTCATCTATATAGGTGACAATGAATGTCCAGAAGGCATGGTTGATTATGAAGGATTGATCAGGGACAATGAACCTATGGCAGATACATATCGACACGATACTGATCTGGCAGGTATCTTTTATACAGGTGGAACGACAGGATTTCCGAAAGGGGTCATGCTCACACATATCAGCATATGGACCAGCTCGATTAGTTTAGTGCCATTGATGGAGATGTCTAATAAGTCTTCTTATCTGCACGCAGCACCGATGTTTCACTTAGCTGACGAAGCCGTGTTGCAAGCAGGCATGCTCTCTGGTTCAACGCACTACTTCATACCATCATTTACACCACAAGGAGTTGTTGATACGCTGAGCAAATACAAAATCACCCATGTGGTCTTAGTACCTGTGATGATACAGATGACGGTAGCTCATCTAAAAGCTAATCCTGCAGACTTGAGCTCATTAGAGTTTATACTTTATGGAGCATCACCAATCAGTGAGTCAGCATTGGTTTCTGCGATGCATACCTTTAAAGGGACGAAGTTTGCCCAAGGATATGGACAAACAGAACTATCACCATTGGCCACGATGCTCGGACCTGAGTACCACACAACTACAGGTCCTTACGCGGGAAAATTAAAATCTGCCGGTCGTGCCATCGGTTGTGTGGAAGTTAGAATATCAGATGAAGAGGGCAACACTGTCGAGCAAGGATCTGTTGGGGAGATAGCTGTCCGAGGCCCGAATGCCATGGTGGGTTATTGGAACAAACCTGAAGAGACCGCGACCTCTATGCGCAATGGTTGGATACATACTGGAGATGCTGGTTATATGGATGAAGAAGGATTTGTGTTCCTTGTAGACAGAGTAAAAGATATGATCGTCTCAGGTGGAGAAAATGTCTATTCTGCAGAAACAGAGAATGCTGTAGAGAATCATCCTGCAGTCGCTCAGGCAGTAGTTGTAGGTATCCCGCATGAGAAGTGGGGCGAACAAGTGCATGCCGAGGTGATCTTACATCCCGGACAGGAAGCAACAGCAGAAGACATCATAGCGGAGTGCGGCAAGCACATCGCAAATTATAAATGTCCAAGAAGTGTTTCATTTAGAACTGAACCATTTCCACTTTCGGGAGCTGGCAAGATTCTAAAAAGAGATGTGCGGGCACCGTATTGGGAAGGCCAAGAACGGATGATCAGTTAAAATTAAAAAGGGCTTGCAAATTGAAATTTGCAAGCCCTTTTTAAAAGCGGTATACTTTTTAAAACTTCTTTCTTAGTTGACCACGTTACTTTCCACCAAGTTTACATCACCATTCAAAAGACTAAAGTGCATCTCCGGTCCGCCATTTCTTATTGCAAGCTTCTTCCTAGTGTGTAGTTTAACTTTGAGTTTCCGCATTGCTTTTTTGCTTTTACCACTCTTTCCACTCCTACCACTCTTTCTATCTTTTTCAGTTAAAGTGAGGGATTTGACAAGGTCTTCATCAATGGAAGTATAAAAATCACCATTCATAGATTTAAAATAAATATCTGCTCCAAACCCTTTCATCACGGTAACATTGACATCACCGTTGAGTGCATTGAAGTATTGATCCTCAGAAGGGTTCTCATGGTAGATGACATCGATGTCTTCATTCAACGCATTGGCATCAATTGCTCCAGATACATTTTGCAATTTGATAGGACCATTTAAGTTATTCGCTATTATCTCATCGGCTTGGATATCTTGTATCGTTAATCCACCATCATTGATAGCGTAAGCAGCAACATCTGTGTCGTAAGGCACTTTGACAGTGATGTCATATTGATATTTGTAGCGCGTCCTTCTGATCTTGTGATGGCGACTTTGATAATTACCTTTCTTTTTATCAAAGTAGTTATTGCCATCTTCTATGTAAACAAGGATCGCTCCATCGTGGTTTTCGATATTGATATTAATCTCTTCTTGAGCTTGATCCAATCCTTTCTTAGACTTGGCCTTTATATATTTACTGATCTCTACAA
>CALIHL010000154.1 GCA_938022935.1 uncultured Saprospiraceae bacterium | reverse complement strand
TGTCAATCAGTTAACCCAAGCGATAAGAGATATACTGCTAAAACCTCAAGGCCTTTATGTCTCAGGATATTCTGAGTTGATGATAGGTATCGTACTCTTGGTTATAACGTCATTTGTTATCCTGGGAGGGCTGAGCAGGATCGCTCAGACGGCATCGAGGTTAGTACCTGCTATGGTGGTCTTATACTTTGTCAGTGTGGTGGGTATCTTGATCGTTCACATAGATCTAGTCCCTTATTACCTGAATTTGATATTTACTGATGCCTTTGCGGCAAATTATATAGAAGGGGACTCACTCTTTGGTGGTGCTTTGGGAGCTATGATCTTGCTGGGCGTGAGAAGGGGAGCCTTCTCCAATGAAGCAGGTATAGGTACAGCTCCAATGGCACATGGAGCTTCTAAGACTTCGGAGCCTATCAGAGAAGGACTGGTGGCGATGATGGGGCCTTTTATAGATACAATAGTTGTCTGCACATTAACGGCCTTGGCCATCTTGGTGACAGGCGTATGGGAGACAACCGAGGCCAATGGCGTGACCTTAACTGCCAATGCCTTTGGATCTTCTATTCCAGGTGTAGGCAAGTATTTGCTATTAGTCTGCATAGCGATCTTTAGTATCTCTTCGCTTTTTTCATTTTCATATTATGGGACTAAGTGTACTTCCTTTTTATTTGGGGCTGACATGGCACACATCTATAACTACTTCTATCTGATCAGTATATTACTAGGGGCATTGACATCTCTATCGATGATGATCAATCTGATAGACGGCTTCTATGCCTTGATGGCATTTCCGACAATGATAGCTACTTTGCTTTTAGCACCTAAGGTGATAGAACGAGCGAAGGTGTACTTCAACAAACTTTGATAGAGTAATCTTATCATAGAAAGATTACTACATGTGGACAATGAATACTCTTCTAGGTTTTCATAGTAAATCTTTTATCTATATGTTTGCAGCTTAATAACCAACTATGGAGCTCAAAGGAAAGATCGTTCAGATATTGCCAGTTCAATCAGGCGAAGGGAAAAATGGAACTTGGAAAAAACAAGAATTTGTTATTGAGATTCCAGGTCAATACCCAAAGAAAGTATGCTTTTACGCATGGGGAGATACGATTGATGCCTTCGCTATAAAGGAAGGAGAAGAAGTAACTGCCAGCATCGATATCGAAAGTAGAGAGTACAACGGTAAGTGGTACACTAATATCAAAGCGTGGAAAGTAGTGAAAGAGCAAGCACAGACTGCTGCACCAGCGGCTCCATCAGATCCTTCTTCTTGGCCATCACCTAAGGACGAAGTAAAGTCTGCTGCTACAGAAGACTTTGATGACTTGCCTTTCTAAGGAGCCAGTCGGTTGATTACCCAACCATCATCTTCACGTTTATATTCAAATCGATCATGGAGTCGATTGTCTCGTCCTTGCCAGAACTCATAGTAATGCGGTACTAACCTATAACCACCCCAATGTGCTGGTTTAGGTAAGCGATCTTGATCTTTATAGATGTCTTGTAACTCCAAGAGACGATCATCTAACTCTGATCTTCCTGTTATGACTTTGCTCTGGGGTGAAGCCCATGCACCCAGCTGACTTCCTTTTGGTCTACTCTTAAAGTATGCCTTAGAGTCTTGCTCACTTATCTTTTCTATCTTACCTTCTATTCTAACTTGTCTTTCTAACTCTTTCCAAAAGAGTAGAATAGAAGCACGTGGATTTTGCTCGATCTCACGACCTTTCCTACTGTGGTAATTAGAATAAAAGATAAAGCCAACATCATCAATCCCTTTAAGTAGAACAGTTCTTAAGGTGGGTTGCTTGTCTTCATTGACAGTGGCCAGTGACATGGCATTTGCTTCAAATATATCTTGGTCTACCGCCACTTGAAACCATTCTTTGGTCATGGCTAAGGGATCTTCATTGAGCTTTTCTTTATCCAAAGTACCTTTTAGATAAGCTGTTCTCATGTCCTGCAGTTCCTCTCCCTTCATTTGTTTGTTTTTCTAAAAGTTGTCAATGATCTCTCTTTCTATAACTGGATCTTGTATCGCGTCAGGTTGTTTATTCTTCCAACCTTCTGACCAATATCTAAATCTATAAGCTAACCAATACATCGCTGGGACTACAACCAAAGTTAGGAAAGTTGCAAAGACTAAGCCGTATATCACAGTCCAGGCCAGTGAGCCCCATAGTGCTGTCGTATTACCTCCGATATAAAACTGAGGATCCAAGTCTGAGATAATTGTAAAAAAGTTGATGTTAAATCCCGTGGCTAATGGAATCAATCCGAGTACTGTGGTGATCGCGGTCAACAATACGGGCCTTAGACGAGTTGCTCCACCCTTTATGATCGCTTGTCGTACATCATCTTTGTTCATATGGAAGATGGTAGATAAGCCAAAGTCTTCTCTTTTTCGTTGTATCAATAAGTTAATATAATCTACAAGGACGATGGCATTATTAACTACGATCCCAGCCAGGGATATGATGCCCACCCCTGTAAATACTACACCAATTGTCCTGCCTGTGATAGAATAACCCAGTAATACTCCGATCGTACTGAATACTACAGAAAGTATAATAATGAATGGGCTATAAATGGAATTAAACTGTAGAACGAGAATTATAAAGATTGAAAACAATGCTATCATAAATGCACCATTAAGAAAAGCCATATCCTCTGCTTGTTGCTCTTGTTCTCCAGTAAAAGAATAGGTGTAGCCTTGAGGCATATCATATCTACCCATGGCATTTTTGAAGTCTTCAACGATCTCATTCGCATTATAATCTTCTAGAACATTAGAATAGATCGTTATCATACGCTTCTCATCTTTTCTCTTGATGGCATTATAACTTGTTGAATATTTATATTCGGTTACAGCGCTCACAGGTATTTGGATGATCCTTCCTGTTCCTGGATCTCGAAAAGTGATCTCTTGATTCATCAATGCTGAAGTATTGTACCTAAACTCGTCGTTGAGCCTGATCATGATAGGATATTCATCTTCACCAACTTTGAATTTTGAAACTTCTTTTCCATAGACTGAAGTCCGCAAAGCCATAGCAATCTGAGCAGTTGACAGTCCATATCTTCTCGCTGCTTCTCTATCGATAAGAACTTCTAATTCTGGTTTTGCAAGGATCACATCTGTTTTTAAACCTTCTACTCCAGGTACTTTCAATCCATTGAGATATGATTTTATATCAGTTGAGATAGATGATAGCTCGTCTATATCATCACCCACTATTTCTATATTGATAGGAAGTCCTGTTGGTGGTCCATCATTGTCTTTATCGATCACCATTGTTACACCAGGATGTTCTTTGATGGCTTCTCTGATGGCAACCATCGCGTCGGCTGAAGATTTGTCATTTCTGTCTTGATATCCTACGAATGATACTGTTATTCTCCCTTTATGTGGTGTAACGCCGGGCTCTGGAGGTGTGTTGGGATCTGATGTTTCTTCACCAATCTGTGTAAGAATCTCTTCTACTATATCGCTATAATCTGCTACTCCAGCCTTAACATCTTCTTCTATTTCTTTGACGATGCGATTAGTTGACTCTATATCTGAGCCTAGAGGAAGATCAACAAATACATTGACATATTGAGGATCACTTGAAGGGAAGTACTCAATCTTTGGTGTATTGTTATTGAAGATGGCAAGTGAAGCAAACAATAATAAAACAGTCCCTAAGAAAGTAGCACCAGGGCCAAAACCAGTAAGTACTCTTCTGATTAGACTATTGTATGCTCTTTCTAAAAAGGGAAGTCCTTTATTTTGAAAAAAGAAGGTACCCGGTCTGAACAAGAAAAAGTTAACGAGTGAAACTATAGTAGCAATACCAAATAGGTTTCTTACCCATTCTTTACCTGCAAAGTGCCCTGCAATAGCTATGCATAGCATTAATAGTGCACCGAGTAAGACATTTCTTCTGTTTCTATTTCTTCCTTCTCTGGTTTCAGCCTTAACATCTACCTTCATAAAATAAGAAGTTAAAACTGGATTGATAACCAAGGCAACGAACAATGATGCGGTTAAAACCGCTATCAATGTAATTGGAAAATATCTCATAAACTCACCCATGATACCAGGCCATAAAGCCAGAGGAATAAAGGCCGCAAGAGTAGTTGCAGTTGAAGCAATGATAGGCCATGCGACTTCGCCAGCACCATACTTAGCAGAGTCCTTGCCACTATAACCGTTTTGTCTATATCGATATACATTCTCTACAACAACGATAGCATTATCCACCAGTAAGCCGAGGGCCAATATCAACCCAAAAAGGACGATCATGTTGATGGTCGTGCCAGTGATGTCTAAGAACAAGATACCCATCAACATGGATAATGGAATCGCAATACCAACGAAGAGAGAATTTCTTAATCCCAAGAAAAAGAGTAAAACAACGATTACTAGTATAACTCCAGATATTACACTATTCTCAAGAGTCGAAACGGACTCTTTTGTATACTTAGATGTATCATTGAAGATCGCAATGTTAATGTCCGGAGGTAGGTTAGGTTTTTCTTCAGCGATGAGTTTTTTAATCTTGGCAGCGACATCAATGACATTGCCGCCTCTTCTTTTTACTATATCAAGTGATATAACGGGTAGACTGTTAGAACGCGCATAGCTAGTTCTTTCTTCAAAACCATATGTGACAGTTGCAAAATCACGAAGATAGATGGGACGGTTTCTTTCGCTTTTCACAATCACATTTTTGATCTCATCCACTTTTGTAAATTCTCCCACTACGCGGATAGATCTTCTAAAGTCATTGCTAACGATCTCCCCGGCTGACATGGACATGTTCTCTTGAGCTATGGCTCCTTCTACATCATTAAATGAAACTTTAAGAGATTGCATTTTTATGACATCAATATCCACTTTCACTTCTCTGTCAAGTGCACCTTTTAGGGTTGCTTTATTGATCTCTCTAAGGCCTTCTATTTTGTCTTGGAGATATTCTGCTATCTCTCTTAACTCATCCATACCGTAGTTCCCTGATACGTTGATAGTCATAATTGGAAACTCCGAAAAGTTGACCTCCAATATTGTAGGATCCGTATCCAGATCTGTAGGGAGCTCAGATTTGGCCTTGTCCACTGCATCTTTAACTTTTCTTACAACTGCATCCTGGTCTTGGTTTGGATCAAACTCAACAAGAATTACTGAGAAATCTTGTATAGATGTTGAGTTCATTCTTTTTACTCCACTTATTGTAGATATTTCTTTTTCGATTGGACGAGCGATGAGATTTTCTATATCTGCTGCTGAGTTTCCAAAGTAAGGTGTATTGATATATACAGTTGGAAAACTTGCTTCTGGATATGATTCTTTGGGCATCGTAGTGTAAGATCTCAATCCGAAGATTAAGATCATGATCGCCAGTATGATTATACTTGTACCATTATCAACTGCAAAGTTGGTTAAGCTAAAAGTCCGTAGCTTAGATTTTATCGTTTCTAAATTCATGCTCACTATTATTTAGAAAAGTCGATTAATTCTCCATCGCTTACATTTCGTGACCCTTTGAAGATTACGGATTCTCCGCTTAACAAACCTTCAGTTATTACAACTGATCCTTCTGCAGCTTCGCCAATTGAGACATATCTCTTTACTGCTCTGTGATTTCCTTCTTCATCCGATTCAGCGACGTATACGAATTCAGTGCCATCTACTTCTTGAAGAATATATTCTAACGGCATTGTTATAACATTTTTGGAGCTAAGTTCTTTGATTCTGATTTTAGCAAGAAGGTTTGGCTTTAAGAGATTAGAGGTTTTTTTCGGTATGATCTCTACCTCAAGTGTTCTGTTAGCTGGATCTATTTGTCTTCCAAGTAAAGAGATTCTGCCAGTGGTCTCTATATCAAGACTTGGAAACTCAAGATCTACAGTCATTCCCTTTCTTATGATCTTCAGGTAGTTTTCTGGTACATCTGTAGTGATCTTAAGTTTATTGGTGTTTAGTAACTGAGCGATCGGCATACCTGGAGAAGCAACTTCCCCTTGGTTAGTCATGACTATATCTACAGTGCCTGATATGGGTGCATAGACATTTGATTTTGTTATTTGTAGTTGAATGGTTTCAAGGGATTTTTCAAGCCGTTCTACGTTGTTTTTAGCTTGCAGGTACTGTACCTCACTTCCTATTTTCTTATTCCATAATCGCTCTTGTCTCTCATATACGTCTTTCGCTAAGCTAAGTGCACTGTTGATCTCATTGATTTGGCTTTCTATAGTGGATACATCGAGCTTGGCAAGTATAGCTCCTCTTTTGATGAAGTCTCCCTCTTTTACATAGAGACGGCTTATTCTGCCACCCATGTCGCTTACGGCATTGACCGGATCATCGGCCTTTACTGCTCCTTGAATATTGATATATCTTGTAAAGTCTGTGGCTAACAAAACAGTTGTGTCTACAAGTTTTGATTTTTCTTGAAGAGAAGGGTCTAACACTGCGACCTTGTCTGTTAGATCTTTAATCTCAGACTCAAGCACGCCTAAGTCTTTCTTCTTTGCTATCAGTGCTGTTTTCAGCTCCTCAAGAGTCACTGGTTCTTTTGCCACTTCTTTTTGACAAGAGCTCAAAACCAAAAGTGTAAATGCGATGTATGCTAACCTTTTCATATTGTCTTTTATGTAATGCTATTAACAGTTATTTCTTAGTTTCAATGGACTTTAATATTTCACCGGTGGCAATATCAATTTCCGTTCTTGTAGTGAGTAAGTCATAAAGTGCACTTATATACTGTGCCTGGGATTGGTATAGCGAGCTTTCTGCTTGGGTGACTTCAACACTACTGCCTACGCCTTCTGTATATTTGATTTGTGATTTTTCAAATATTTTTTCATTCAACGCTAAAACTTTCTTGGCTGACTCAAGTGAGCGTTTGGCATTTTCAAAATTCCCTTGAGCGTTTATAATCTGTAGTTTCATCGCTCTGTCAAATTCAGACAGTTCAATATTTTTCTTTTCAATATCTATCTTCTTTTGTTCGATTTTACTTTTAGTAAACCCTCCATCGTAAATTGGAATCCTTGCCCTCAGACCTATCGTACCATTGCTCAAGAATCCTGCTTCGTTTCCGTTAAAAAGACCATCTCTTTGTAGCGACTGACCATAACTGGCTACTGCTGATACGCTTGGGATGTAACCTTGCTTTACCCTAGTAAGATCCGCGTAGTCTAATTCGATTGCATCCACTAGGAGGTTGTGCTCGGGTCTCTTAGTGGGATCGATATCCTCGATGAATTGCAAAGGATCAAGAATGAGTTGTTCTACCGTGACTTCTAAATCTTCTGATATGAGAAAACCATCTTCTAATGGATAAGCCATCTGGTATTTTAAGACATTGTAACTGATATCAATGAGCTGTTTCAATTTTTCCATTTCTATCTTGAGGTTCTCAAGAGACAACCTGATTCTGTCAACGTCTAATTCTTCTATGAATCCGTTCTCATATGTGATGACACTACCCCTAAGGAGTGTATTTACATTATTGATGTTGTTCTGTATGATACTCTTGTTTCGCTCTGCTACTTGTACAGCTTGATAAGCCCGAGTGACGTTGTGGATTATGTCCTGTTGGGTAAGTTGGACTTGTTTTTCTGCCAAGCCCATAAACATGCGAGCTGCTTTGAGGCCTTTTAGAAAGTTGCCATCAAAGACAAGCACTTCTCCCGAGAGACCAAGAGATAAGTCATTCTTTCTAACAAATGAAAACTCAAACACTTGAGGGTCGCCTAGTTCTCTTGGTTGTATCACTTCTTCTTGAAATAAGACACCATATACAGCAGGGGATATGAAGTCTTCTGTCGGTTGAACTGGCCTTTGATAATAGTAGGTATAATTTACATTTCCTTTAATGTTCGGCATTCCTATGGACTTAGCCTCTTTGTATTGCCACTTAGCATACTCCGCATCGAGGTCTGATACTTTTAGCGATTCATGATGGCCAAGGGCATAGTCTATAGCTTCTGACAAACTAAAAAGCTTTTGACTTTGTCCTGAGAACTGGAGCAGTATGAGAAGTATAGTAGTGATGATTCTCATGTTATATGTTTAGTGCGTTAAAGTCAGTTAGATGTTTTCTTCCCTTGTCGGAAAGGATTCCATTGAGGTGGTAGAGGATATGTTGTCGAACGAGCAGTTCTCGTGGATAGTTAACAAGTGAGAAGAGATTCTCATCAACAAGGCTAAAAGACTTTGCTACGTAGAGCTTAGATACAATGTCAGAGTTTAATTCTGACCTGTAGTACCCTTCTGATATACCTCTATTGATATTTGTTTCAATCTTGGTTTTAATAAATTGGGACTGATGAATCACCACAGACTGCCAGATGTCTCGATAATACTTTTGTAAATCATGGATAAGAATCGGTTTAATCTGTCTGAAGTGGATGACGGTATGCTCTGCTATTTGGGCCATCTCATCAATGGCATCTGTTGCAGTTCGTGATATCTCTTCTATAACCTCTTCTTCAAGTTTGACATGCCTTGATAATGATTGAGAAACGAGATCTTGCTTATTGTTGAAGTGTTGATAAAGGGTTTTCTTGGACATGCCGAGCTTAGTAGCGAGGTCATCCATGCTTACAGACTTTATCCCGTAGGTCATGAACTGTGTTGTTAAGAAGTCCAATATATGATGAAGATCAGTGTCTGGCGTAGTTGTCATAATCTGTTTAGAACGTTGGAAACTCTTATTGGTTTTAAAGTTTCCAATAAAAAATTATCTTTTTCTTAGAAATCGACGTACGATGCTAAATCACAGACAAAGTAGCTTTGGTTTGGGTGAGGGTGGACTGTTTGTAACATGATTTTTCTTTGATCTTGAAAAACTTTATATTTGCATCATTGTTGCATATACGTGAGTAGGACAAATCAAAATAAGATAGATCAGTTGGGTATCATTACCTCAGGACTTTGTGCGTTGCATTGTGCAGCTCTTCCTTTGCTCATATCCTTTGGTCTACTTGGTTCTATGCATGATACAGCCCATGGTGCTTTAGAGATCATAGTTATCTTGGCTTCCAGCTTCTTAGGGTTATGGTCTATCTATAATGGTCTACGAGGACATGGTAAGTTAGTCCCTCAACTTATGATCGGAGGAGGAGCATTGATTATTATCTTCGGTCTCATGATTCCCGCAGTAGGTCATCCTCTGATGGCTTTTGGAGGGTTTGTGCTATTGTTGGGTCATTGGTTTAATTGGAGACTTTTATCTCCAAGAAAATCACAATAGAAGATTACCTTCACTTTATGATTTGCACTTCACAACTTTCGTATAGCTATGAAGGGGGACAACAGCTGTCTTTTGCCGATATCGAGATACAGCAAGGTGTGCATACATTGATTATTGGTGCATCAGGGTGTGGAAAGACGACACTACTTCATCTATTGGCAGGACTAAGAAAACCTACTTCAGGCTCTATAACCATACTGGACAAAGAGATCACTGCGATGAGTTCATCAGATATAGATAAGTTTAGGGGTAGTAACATGGGTATGATCTTTCAGGTACCCCACTTTTTGCGTTCATTGGATGTGATAGAAAATATAACATTGGCGCAGACATTGGCAGGACAAGATGCACAACCGGATAAGGTAATGAGTCTTCTTTCTGATCTTAATCTGGAAGGAAAGGGCAATAAGAAAACCAATCAGTTGAGCTTGGGTGAGCAACAACGGGTCGCTATCCTTAGAGCAATGGTCAATGAACCTAAAATCATATTTGCCGACGAGCCAACATCTGCCTTAGATGATGCTAATACTGAGCAAGTCATAGAGCTACTTAAGAACCAAGCAGATAAGTATGGCGCTACATTGATTGTAGTAACTCATGATCAGCGGCTAAAGGATAACTTCAACAATATGATCAGCCTATGAATCTACTGAAGCTATCATGGAAGAATCTGTTGAGTAAGCCGCTCAATACAACACTGAGCCTTCTCCTTTTTGGATTGGGCGTTGGGCTGATATCCATGCTGTTCTTGTTAGAAGATCAGATCCAAAAAAACTTTGAAAAAAACCTGGCTGACGTTGATTTGGTTATCGGATCTAAGGGCAGCCCACTGCAGTTGATCCTCAGTAGTATGTATCACATCGATGCTCCTACTGGAAATATTTCATTGGGTGAGATCCGTCCGTTTCTCAATCCAAAACACCCACTGATCAAGTCGGCGCTAACATTGTCGATGGGAGATTCTTACAAAGGATATCGCATCGTTGGGACGACAACAGATATAACAGACTGGTATAGTCTTCAGCTCGCTCAAGGCGAAATGTTTATCCACAACTATGATGTGACCTTGGGTGCTTCAGCAGCTCGAGATCTACAACTTAAGGTGGGTGATCACTTTAAAAGTTCTCATGGGTTAGTAGATGATGATGGATTGGAGCATGATGAGACTCCAGACTTCATAGTCGTTGGTATTTTAGAATCATCAGGTACGATAGTGGATCAGTTGATCCTTACAACTCCTCAAACTTATTGGCATGTACATGACCATGATCATAGCGCCGAGGCTGAAGAGACAGTTAGTTCTGACCAAGGCGATGATCACCCTGACCATGATGATCACTCTGACTATGATGATCACGAAGGCCATGATCACGAGGGGCACGACCACACTTCTCATGATCACTCAGATCATGATCATGCGTCTGAGCAAGAAGATCATCACGGACATAGTCATGCCGAGATACCAAAGCCATTGATCCAAGAAGATGATGACGGGTCTATCACTTCGTTACTACTGCAATTCAAAGGAAACAACTTTCAAGCCCTCAATATGGGTAGAAGCATCAATGAAAATACTGAGATGCAAGCTGCTACGCCGGCGATAGAGATCAACAGATTATTTAGTATGATGAGCAGTGCGGAGTATGCACTTAGGATATTAGCTATGGTTATCATCTTCGTATCTGGCCTAAGCATCTTTATATCACTATACAGTTCTCTTAAAGATCGTAACTACGAGCTGGCTCTAATGAGAGTGATGGGTGGTGGCAAGTCTACCTTGTTTAGTTTGATTATCTTGGAAGGAATAGTCTTGGCGATATTGGGTTATATCATCGGTATCTTCTTAAGTCATGCAGGTATGTATATCATCGGTAAGGTGATGAAAGAAGACTATCGATATGACTTTACTGGCGGATATATGCTTCCTAATGAATGGTGGCTACTCTTAGCTGCTATATCACTTGGATTTTTGGCATCAATGCTACCTGCCATTCAAGCTTCCAAAACAGATATATCAGAGACTTTATCAAGGGGATAGAGCAGTCAAGTTATAGACAAAATCAAGTTTCCATGACGAAAGCTTTGCTTTCTTAGGATACTGCACCTAAGGCGTTGGTACAAGTTCAAAGTCATAAACCAAAACGGCAATCAAAATCAAAAGCTCATTGACTTTTGATCACCTAAATGCAAAGTTCTCACCCTCAGAAATATGTGGAGTTACATATGGTTTTTAGCGAGAAATGTTGAAAGATTCATAGGACTTCCTGACCACAGTAATTTATCAAATGAGAAGGCACATCATTCTATAAAATCATCATTTCTCGCACTTATTCCAAGGCTATTTTGTCAAATATCCCCATTTTTTTCTCCGAGAGAAATAGGGCTTTTTATCGAGCGCTTATAAGTTAAAGTTCTAAAGTGTTCTAAAGATTCTTAATCCACTCATTTTTTCCCTATTTTTTGCTTCGAAAGATATTTCAAAGCCAATTTTATACGCTTTGCGTACCAGGATTTGTGTTCTTTCAGATCTGATTATTAAACGTTAAAACCACAAGTACTATGAAGCTAAGGAAGTTCATACGAGGAGAGAATTTTTACTTCCAGATACTTGACGAAGATGGAAGCGTCATCTTAGAAAGTCAAGCATACACTGCCAAAGACGCCAGAGATAATGGTATCGATTCTGTAAAGACAAATATTAGTAAACCCGAGCGCTACAGCGAAGTCACTGAAGGGGGTGAGACTTTCTTTATCCTTAAAGCTGGCAACAATCAAGAGATCGCAAGATCTATCGGATATACCGATGGTGCGGCACTTAAGAAGGCCAAAGATTATGCACAAAGAAGCAGATCTTCATCTGGAAGTACGTCTTCAAGTTCTTCTGGATCTTCAACCACCAAAACGACAACCACTGCAGCAAGTACTACTCCTGCTCAACCCGATGGTGGAGAAGCATATGGTACAGACGGTAAGGGAGATGACTACAAACCACTCAACTTTTATGTAACCAATGGTTCTGATCTTAAAGATGGATTTGATTCATTTGCGGCAGCGGGTGAATCCTACTTCTCATATCGAGTAGAAGGTAGTGTCTACATGATCAGTGAAGGATATTCTAGTGACAGCTCTCGTGACAATGGGATCAACTCTGTTACAAAAAACATGGTGGAAGAGACAAGATACCAACGGATGCAACATCCTAACGGTAAATACTTCTTTAATCTCAAAGCAGGAAATCACCAAGAGATTGCTACAAGTGCATGGTTTGATAGCGAAGGAGAAAGGGATGCAGCGATCGCAAAACTTATCGGCGGCAGCGGTAGTGGATCAGGTAGTAGCAGTGCTGGCTCTACGACAGCGCAAGGCATAGCTTCAACAACGGTTGCTGCCTCAACTGTGAGTGCATCAACAACGGAAAGTGAAGCACCAAAGAAGAAGAGAAAAACAGGGCCTAAAAAACCAAAGACGGATAAGGTCTATCTCGCTGATGGCAAATATCATGATACCGAGATCACTTATCAGTTGTTTAGAAGTGGAAATGGCAAGCACTATTTCACTTTTAGAAACGCTGAAGAGAAGACGATCCTACTCAATAGTGATGTAAGGGGATTTGAGACGCAAGAGCAAGGTCAAGCGAAGATCGATAGAGTATTAGAATTTGGCCCCGACCGAGGTAACTATGAGTCAAAGACGACAAAGAATGATAAGTTCTACTACTACCTGAAGGACGGAGATGGTAATAACATAGCGAAGAGTTTCTTCTTTAAGACTGAGGAGGATATGGAAGTCGCGATAAACTCTCTATTGTTGGCTTCTGGTGGGTCGGCATCTACTAAAGGAGCAGGTCAAGATGAATATCTCGTTTGTAGCGCATATGAAGCGCACATGGGCAGTAAAAGTCCAGATAGTGATGACTTTATAATATTCTCTCAAGAAGGTGAGCACTACTTCGCCATGGTTGGAGAAGGCAAAGTGATATTACGTAGTGAAGGATATACAACAGATAAGGCACGAGATAACGGCATCCAGTCTGTTCTTAAGAATCGTGAGCTTGAAGAGCGCTATAGCGTTGTGGAAGAAGATGGTTCTCACTTCTTAATTCTTAAGGCAGGAAATCATCAAGAAATAGGAAGAGGTTGTCCTAATGGAGATCATGCAGGAGCTATGTATTGGCACCCTGGAGAAATCTCAAAAAGAGCCGCCGCGGCTGCTGCAGCGCTTGCTGCAAAGAAAGCAGAGGAAGAAGCCGCTGCAATGAGAAAAGCAGAAGAAGAGGCTGCTGCAAAGAGAAAAGCAGAGGAAGAGGCTGCTGCTAAGAAGAAAGCAGAGGAAGAAGCTGCTGCTAAGAAGAAAGCAGAAGAAGAGGCTGCTTCCGCTGCTGCTTCGGCTGCCGCCGCCGCTGCTGCCAAGGCTAAAGCAAAGTCAGATGACTACTTAACATGCAAGATTTATGAGTCTCACATAGCAGATGTTACAAAAGATCATGATGATTTTATAACGTTCTCACATGAAGGAGAGCATTATTTCGCCTGGATAGGAGAAGGTAAGGTTGTTATGAGAAGTGAAGGTTACGGATCTGAGAGCGCAAGAGATAATGGCATTGCTTCTGTTATAAAAAATAGGGATTTAGAAGAGCGATTTAGTCTGGATGAAAAGGCTGGACATTACTTCACTGTTTTAAAAGCAGGTAATCACCAAGAGATAGCAAGAAGTTGCCCTCACAAGGACAAGGCTGCTGCTATGTATTGGTACCCAAGTGCTATAAGCAGCAGAGCTGCCGCTAAAGCTGAAGAAGAGAAGAAAGCTGCTGCTGCTGCCGCTGCTGCTACGGCCGCTGCTGCAGTTGTCACTAAAAAAGCAGCACGCTCAGATGACTACTTAGCATGTAGAGTCTATGAGTCACATATGAGCGATGTGAGTGCAGAGCACAAAGACTTTATAACTTTTGTGCATGAAGATGAGCATTATTTTGCTTGGGTGAATGATGGAAAAATTGTGATGCGTAGTGAAGGGTATTCATCTGATAAGGCCCGAGATAATGGTATCGCTTCTGTGATCAAAAATAGGGAGCTCGAAGAGCGCTTTAGTATAGATGAAAAGGCAGGTCATTACTTTACTGTACTCAAGGCAGGTAACCATCAGGAGATTGCAAGGAGTTGTCCTCATAAGGAGAAGTCTGCTGCTAAGGCATGGTTCCCCGGAGCGGCGGTCGCAGCTGCGGCAGTGCCTCTAGTTGCAGCTGTGCCTAAAGCGGCACCACCAAAACCAGAACCTCCTAAGGATAAAGAAGATGATTACTTAGCATGTAAGCATTATGAAGGACGGAAGGTTAATGACAAAGAGAATAATGTAGCACTCTTTAAGCATGACGGGGATGGACAATACTACTTTGCATTATATGATGAGAAAGGTGATGTTAAGTTAAGAAGTGAAGGGTTTAGAAAGGCAGAAGAAAGAGATCAAGAATTGTCAGGTGTTGTGAGATTGCACAACGATGCGTCCATGTATAAGAAAATGGAAAAGGGCAATTACTATATGGATGTGCTGCATGATGAGACGGGCCGAGAGGTTGGAAGGTCTTGTCTAAAGAAGGTAGTTGTAGCGGCACCAGTACCTGTGGCTCCTAAAGACAAGGAAGATGATTACTTGCCTTGTAAAGAGTATGAAGGAAGAAAAGTCAACGATAAGCAGAACAATGTAGCCCTCTTTAAGCATGACAGTGATGGACAGTTCTACTTTGCACTTTATGACAAAGATGGAGATGTCAAGTTAAGAAGTGAAGGCTTTAGGACTGGTAAAGAAAGGGATGAAGAACTCTCTGGAGTCTTAAAGTATCACAATGATGAATCCATGTACAAGCGCAAAGAGAAAGGCAAGTACTTCATGGACATCTTGTATGATAAGACGGGTAGAGAAGTGGGTAGATCATGTCTACAGAAGAAGGTGAAGAAAGTTGCTCCAGTGGCTACTGCTGCGGTAGCCACCGCCGCAGCTGCAGTTGTAGCAAAGAAGCCAGAACCTAAAAAGGTCGAAGCTAAGAAGGCTGTGCCAGCACCAGTTAAAAAGAAAGTGGCTGCAGCACCAGTGAAGAAAGCGGCTGCTGTCGCTGAGTCAGGAGGAGGCTTTAAGCTTTGGTGGTTACTACCTCTTCTACTTATTCCATTATTATGGTTTTTACTAAGAGGATGTGGGGGAGAAACTCCGCCACCGCCACCGCCTGTAAAAGTTGAAGCGCCAGCGCCAAAACCTGCACCGGTACCAGAACCAGTAAAGGCAACACCTCCACCACCAGCACCTAAACCAGCTCCAGTGGCTGTAGCAGGTTGTAATTGTGGAGAAAAGGGTAACATCGCAATCTTTACAATTCCTTCTGGTCCAGCAAAGAGCGTTGCTCGATTGGGTACATATCCAGAGTTTGGTAATAGCCATAGCTTATCACCAGCTCAGTTTTATCAGAAGTTATCTGATAGACATAGCACTAATCAAGGAGATCAGCAGTATTTGGATTATGTATTTAGATCTATGGGCTATAGCAATGGCTTTGCAGGAGCAAGTGCTGGACTCTTTTCCAATGTCACGTTAGACAGAGGGCAGAAGGGGCTCTTGGGACTTGGTGAGCAACATCACTATGAGTACTCAGCGCTCAATACTAATGATCGGGATAGACAGGCCTTTAAGATAAAATCAGCCAATGGTTGTGATGTTCACTTTATGAAGACTTGTGGAAACTATATGTTCTTCTGTGATTAGAAATTTATAATTACAGTTTGATCGAAACTATAAAGGGTCTTGGCGTTATCGCCAAGACCCTTTTCTGTAACATGGTTTTCTAATTTTTATGTGATACTGAGATAGGTGTTTTGGAGCTCTACGAGGTGTGTATTTGATTACGATTGAAGCGGGACGCTCCAATCAACTTTTGCGGGAATGATACAGTTGCTGCGGTTCAAAATTTTTGTCGCTTTTTAGAATGCGATTGACGCGGGGAGGCTCCAATCAACCTTTGTAGAAATGGCTTTGATGCTTCGGTTTATTATTAGAGGCCTGTGTTTGAAGCGAGAACGGTCCAATCAACTTTTGAAGGAATTACTTCTTTGCTTTTCTCTTTTTTCCTGGTTTCGCAAATGGATTAAAAGCAAGACATAGTTTGATCCAATAAGTTAATTGATTATCCAAGTCGTATCCGTCAGGAGTGATAAAGGCATAACCTTTCATCGGCCTTCCCGTGAAGTCCATAGGGTGGCAACCTTCTTTAGTCATCGCTGTGACAGAGGCCTCTTCTCCTATTCTGGCCATCAAAAGATCGGTTTCTTTCTTTTTATCAAAGTGGATGCCACAGCACATCTTATCATCTACCATAAAGCATAAGCCACCGAACATTTTCTTTTCATAAAAGGCGGCCTTTTCAGTCTTAAAGGCTTGTCTTACTCTGTCTGCTAAATGCTCATCGTATGCCATAGCTTGTGCTCTTTGTTGAGTGCTTATACCGCACTTTTCATTTTTAGTCTTGGTTCAGGTGTTACAACTTGATCTACAAATATCTGCTTGAGGTATTTATAATGTGCTGCCATGGCGATCATCCCAGCATTGTCCGTACAATACTGGATCGCTGGGACATAAGTCTGCCAATTGAGAAGTTCAGCATGTTCGACAAGAGATCTTCTCAGCGCTCTATTAGCAGATACACCTCCGGCGATACCGATATGATTGATGTGCTCTTGTTTGCTGGCCTTGATAAGCTTGTCCATTAAGATCTCTACGATAGTTGCTTGCACAGAAGCACAGATGTCATGAAGGTTATTCTTGATGAAGTCTTTATCTTCTTTTAAGCGATCTCTTAAGAAGTAGAGTACTGAGGTCTTCAAGCCGCTAAAGCTAAATCCAAGCCCTTCAATTCTTGGTTTGTTGAAGGTGAAGATTGGCTTTCCTTGGGCAGCCATCTTGTCTATGATAGGGCCCGCAGGGTAGTCCAGTTCAAGGTATTTGCCGATCTTATCAAATGCCTCACCAGCAGCATCGTCCCGCGTTGTACCTAAGACTGTCAATTGGTCAACATCATCAACCCTTACGATCTGAGTATGACCACCAGAGACAGTTAGACATAAGAAGGGGAACTCTGGCCTTGGCTCTTCAACAAAGTGTGCCAAGACGTGGGCTTCCATATGATTAACAGCGATCAAAGGCTTGTCTAAACTCAGGGCTAAGCCTTTTGCAAAGGAGCATCCTACTAACAAACTACCTAATAGCCCGGGGCCCTGAGTAAAGGCTACAGCAGAAAGTTCGGGTAGCGACACACCAGCATCCTTCATAGCTGCATCTATAACAGGGACGATCTGTAGATGATGCTGTCTTGAGGCTAACTCTGGTACGACACCGCCATATTTTTGATGGACGGTCTGATTGGCTATAAAGTTACTTAAAAGACTGCCATCCTTGATGACAGCAGCTGATGTATCATCACAGGAAGATTCGATTGCCAGTATAACTACAGAATTGTCAGAATGAGCCATCTTTTTAAATGTAATGAGGCGGTATTTTTTTAAAAAATAGTATTATTGTGGAGTTCATCCTCACCGCTAAGGTAGGGTGTTTCGGATGATGAGACATTGTTATATTGACTTTAGCATCCTGTTATTTTAACCAATAGTCGCTAATCTAATGATGAAAAGTGACATCAAAACATGAGATTGAATGAAGTATCTTATCAACTTACTCATAATAGGTGCCGTTGCTCTTTTCGCCTATTTGCTATACAGCGGTATTAATGAGCCGATTAAGTTTAGAGCAGAGTTAGACGAACGAAAGATTGTTGTGACTGATAAGCTCCAGAAAATACGTGTAGCACAAGAGTTATATAGAGAAATCAAAGGAGATTTTGCTCCATCATTCGAACAACTGTCGAGTGTTCTTAAGACTGACAGTATACCATTTCGTCAGTTAACAGCGGATCCAGAAGATCCAGAAAACCCAGACAAGTTTTTGGTTAATATCATTAAGTATAGTGCTATTGACTCCATAAGAGCATTAAACATCAATCTTGATGATTTAGCTTATGTTCCGTACACTAACAAAGGGTCGAAGTTTGAGATTCAAGCAGACACGATGACTTATCAGTCAACATTGGTTCCTGTTGTGGAGGTGATGACTAAGTGGGGATTATTTATGGGAGACTATAACGATCCGAAGTTTAGCATGTATCAAAAGGATTATAACCCAATGGCAAAACTTGGTTTTGGTAGCATGTCATCACCAAACCTTGAAGGTAATTGGAAGTAAGAAAGAGCTTAACTTCTTTACATACTCCAGATACAGAAAAGACATACGAACTGTCCGCATTGATAGATGTGGACAGTTTTTTTTATGCCATACTTGATAATGATAGCAATGTAGCTAAGATTGATCATGTCAACTTTGCCATTAGGCTTGCCTTAGATCAATATCCAAAGCTCAAGTCTGCCAAAATTGCAGTTGCCAATCGATATTTTACACTAGTTCCTGAGGTTGATTATGCTAAGGAGTCGCTCGTTGATTATGTGCAACACATATTAGGTCCTTCGTCTCAAGGTCAATATGTCTATCAAGCAGACCACGTTGAAGAGGCCGGCTTATTTGTCTGCTATGCTATTCCTAAGCACTTGTATCAATATTGTTTTGGCCTCCCATCTATTCCAATCTTACGTCATCAAGTGTCTACTTTGCTTTCGCAAATTAACAGAAGGACGTCTCGCAATGTGATTCATGTGAGTCGTAACGATGCCCGAATAATCATCATCGCTCATGTAGAAGGACAGATATGTCTGGCTAATACTTTTGAAAGTAAGAGCCCTGTAACTACTCTTTATTATATTTCTCTGATCCAAGAACATATTGGCGTTGACAAGCAAGATGTAGAGATTGAGTTTTCAGGAACCTTGCTTCCTGGAGATGAAACGGAGAGATTAGTCAGTAGGTATTTTCCTAAGCTTAGATATAGCCCTTCTTCGCTTAAAATGGATGATCAGCTTTTGGAGAACTCGTCAGCCTATTTTCCATTGCAGAGTGTATCCTTATGCGTATAATCAGCGGCACATTGGGAGGAAGGGTTTTGCAACCCCCTATGAAGAAGTGGCCAACACGGCCTACCACAGATATAGCTAAAGAAGCCCTCTACAATATTCTTTCTAATAGAATTGATTTTGAAGAGGCCATCATGTTGGATCTCTTTGGCGGTACTGGAGCGCATGTATTTGAGTTTTTATCAAGAGGATGCACTAACGTTACATATGTTGACATGTACCCTAAGTGTGTATCATGGGTGAAGAAACAGATCAAGTCATTAGACTTTGAAGAAGAAGCTAAGGTCGTTAGAATGGATGTTGCTAAGTTTATAAAAAGACAAGGCATTTCAGAAGATCCCTCGCCTTTCAATTTTATATTTGCTGACCCTCCATATGCCTTACCTTGGTTGCCACAATTGGCCAGTTTGATTTTGGATAATTCTTTTTTGACTGAAGATGGGTTGTTGGTGATTGAACATGGCAGTGATGTTAATTACGAAAGCCATTCGCGTTGCACAGAAACTCGTAAGTATGGCCAGTCGAGGTTTAGTTTTTTCAATTAGGCGATGAAGTCTGATTTAGACATACAGTATATCAAGCACCTTGATATCGATAAGTCACGTTGGGATAAAACAATCGATAAAGCTTCTAATGGCCTTCCATATGCCTACAGCTGGTATCTTGATATAATGGCAGGAGATTGGGATGCGTTGATAGCTGGAGAGTTTGACTTTGTTATGCCGCTTCCATACAACACAAAACTACTTGGATTAAGACAAGTCTATCAGCCACACTTTACGCAGCAGCTTGGAGTCTGTGGTTCTGGTAAAGTACGCGAAGCGATAGTCAAGAGTTTTCTTTCTGCAATACCTTCAAAGTTCAAATATGTAGCATATAGTTGTTGTGAGGAAAATCCATTAGTTGAACTAGCTGGGTATAGCCTTGTTTCAAGAATCAATATGGTATTAGATCTTAATAGGTCTTATGAGGAAATTAGAAAAGGGTACCGGAGAACACTTAAGAAGAGGATAGGGCAGGGGAGTGGTTTATTAATCTTTAAAACTAATGTCATCTATCCCAGTGAGGTCGTTAGGTTGTTTAAAAGTGAACTGAATTATAAAATCGGTCTTAAGGATCATGATTATATCAAGGTGACGGACTTGATGATAAATGCCATCAAAAGGAAAAAAGGAGAGATATTTAGTATTCATAATAACAGAGATGAGATCTTGGCAAGTGTCTTCTTTTTGAAAAGTCACAAGAGAATGATTCAATTATTGGGGAGTGCGACTAAGAAAGGGAAGAGCTTATATGCTATGCACTATCTGATTGATAGGGTTATAGAAAAGTATAGCGGTAGCGATCTTATCTTTGACTTTGAAGGATCGGAGATACCCAGTATTGCCGAGTTTTTCAATGGGTATGGTCCTGAAAGTAAGACATATACTCATGTTGTTAGAGATAGCTTACCTGCTTGGGTGAAGTGGTTACGCAGGATTAAGCGGGGTCTTTAATCAGTATGGATGGTTCTATAAATCAATTTTTTTCTTTTTGCTCACAGCTGCTCGGAGGTTGCAAACATCAAATCTTCTTTAATCATCGACAAGCCTTCTGTGATCAGATGCTTTATGTCCTTATTGTTATTTGTAAGATGAGTGAGGTGATTTTCTAATGAAGTAATAGAATTATAGAGATTGTGCTTTACAGCTACCTCTGCTACCTCAAGTCCAAGTAACCAGTTGTTGGGATTAACGGCCAAGAAGTCTTTTTCTAATTTCATTAGCTCGTCGGTGGTTATTGTGTCCTCGGTTCTAAGGTATTTGGCTCGACCGAAAAGTTCTAAAGTCTTAATTTCTTGATCTGATAAGGTGATGGGTGAGTCTGCTGATACTTGATGATTGATCAGGTCAAATGACTCGTCGTCTGCAGGACCTGCGTAGGCCGAGGTGATGTCCTTGCCAACCGCCATGCAGTAGACACCCATGTCAGGTGTGAAGAGCAACTCCCTTTGGTAGGAGACTAAGCACTCTTCAAAATACACCGTTTGGATCTTTCCAAATATGTTGCGTGCTCCTGTTATGACTCGACCTTCCACCTTGACGCCACTTTCAAATTCTAATAAGATTCGCTTGCCTTCGTGTATGTCATACGCCGCGAGATCCTTTGGAGACATATCTTCTATGGCGAGATTGTAGCCTTTGAGATAACCGAGTGGGGAACCAATGCCATTGGGATGATCCAATCTGCTATGACCAGTCATCTGTTGGTCTCGATGTGCCAACACGGTCTCACCTGAAGTTTGAAAATATGCTATACCGTTTCTACAATTGTCTTGTTCGATCACTTTTGTAAATATCCCAGATATCTGTAGCCCAGTGCTTAGCTCTATAGTGCCAAGACTTTTAGATTCAATCAGTTTTTTCAATCCGCTTAATCCACCTTTTCTAAGTGAAAGGCTTTCTGCGAATTCTTCTAAGACGAGATTTAGATGTGCAAAGTCAGGAGTGACAAAGAGTTGAGGTTGTGGCTTAGTAACATCAAAGTTCTGTTGAGCTGCTTCAATGGTATAAGGTATCTTGTTTACTTCGTTTCTCATACACCATTTGCTTTCACCGATTGAAGAAAGCAGCCCAGCTCCATATTGTTTATAATCCTGGAGTGTGCCTATCAAACCATATTCTACCGTCCACCAATGGAGGTTGCGCATCTGAGTCATTTCCGAAAGGGTAGTGATCTTCTTTTGGAGTACTGACACTTTCTCTTCAGCGTCCATGATTGAAGACTTAGAAGAGTTGGGATGTTCTTTTAGGATAGAAAGTTCTCTAACTGCCTCATAAAGTTCGTCATCGAATGCCGATGATATGGCCTTACTTCCGATCTGGCCAAATCTTCTGAGGTACTCTGCATACTCTTGATTGGCCAATATAGGTGCATGTCCTGCTGACTCATGGATGATGTCAGGCGTGGGTGTATATTCTATATGATCGAGTTGTCTGATATCAGATGCGATCACTAAGGTGTTGTATGCTTGAAACTCCATGAAGGCATCAGATGGTATCAACCCATCAACGGCCACTGCCGCCCAACCAATGTTTTGCAAGATGCGATTCATGCCATACATGCTGGGAATACGATCGATGGTTATGCCTGTTTTGTCGAGCCCCTCGAGATAAGACTCATGGGCGACATGCTGAAGATGCTTTATGTTTTTGCGCATCACATATCTCCATAGTGCATGATCTTGTGCAGTATAGCGCTCGTAATCTTGAGGCTTGATATACTGCTTAAGCTTGGCTGGTAGTCGGTCTATGATAGGATTGGAGGTGATATCTGGGTGCATAACAAGAAGTTGTATAACCAAATATAATTAATTAGTTGTTACAACAACAGTTGCTGGACGAATAAATAGTCTTTGATTAGTAGCCCGCCGAGGCTGCAAGTATTTATCGGCCATTTTGGATAAGTGGTTCAAGCTGAACAGGTGGACTTTACTTACAAGGCTAGAACAAGTCCCTGCAAGTCTTGGCCACTTTCAAGATTCATCTTCTTGCGTAATCGATACCTCGCTTTTTTGATCCCTTCATCTGATATACGAAGGATGTTAGCAATCTCCTTAGATGATAGATTCATCTTTAAGAGTGAGATCAATCTCATCTCACTTTGTGAGAACATGCCAAACTCCTTTGTTATCTTTTGGATGAAGTCTTCGTGTACGCTGCTGAATTCTTTAGAAAATTGATCCCATTCTTCATGATCGATGGTGTCATTAGTGATCATCCTATCGATACGATTAGTGGATTGTCTAATCGAACTGCCAACAGAGTTTTTGAGTTGAGTTACTTCTTGTTCTAACTCCTGAAGAAACTCATTCTTTTTCGAAAGCTGCAACACCTTGGTAAGAAGTTCTTTCTTTTTAAATTCTAATTCTTTAGTGACTTTTTCTTTTTCAAGTAACGACCTCTTTATCCTCTGTCGAAATCCGTAATACCCAAACCCCAAAGCTAAGGCTGAAAGAATTAGAGCGGAGAATAATAACCATTTTTGAAGTGTGCTTACCTTTTCTCTTTCATTCAGAAGGGAAATCTCAGTATCCTGTTGTAATATCTCTTGTTCTTTCTTTTCAAGATCAAATAAGGCATACATT
This sequence comes from uncultured Saprospiraceae bacterium, assembly GCA_938022935.1. GTDB lineage: Bacteria > Bacteroidota > Bacteroidia > Chitinophagales > Saprospiraceae > JAJRXG01. The sequence continues at coordinate 1,716 of CALIHL010000154.1, read as the reverse complement.
TCTGCAATTTGTTGAGACTTCGTTTCATTATAGACAGAATCTTGCCATAACTTGAACATCTTGTGATCTTCAAAAGCAGCCGCGTGATTATTTATTAGAGCGTTTGCTTCTGCGCGATTTTGATACGAAAGTACAATCCTAGATTTGACTTGCTCTTTTAAGGCTAGTTCAATTGCTTTATTGAGATAGGGTAGAGCATTAATTGGTTGATTGTTTTTTAGCAATGCCGTACCCATTCCTAATGGGGCAAGGGATCTTCTATTTCTGTTAGGCGAACTTTCCTCAAGCTCCATATATTCTGATGCAAGAGTCATCATCTTTCCGTAATCTCCTCGAGCTTCATAGCTTCTTCCATGATTTACTAAGGCTAATTTTTGAAGGAAAACAAAATCGTTTTCCTTGCAGATTCTATATACTTCATTGATGGCACTATCGACTAATTCCCAATTGCGCATATTATCATAAACAATGCTCATGGTGTTCAGAACACCCCCTACAAAGCTTGGATTATTGGTAGCTGCTGCGACACTAAGACTTTTTTGAGCATATTCAATCGCGCTGGCATTGTTTTTTAGCTCGCATTCGGCAGCGGACATTTGAAAGTAGCAATTAGAAAGCGCAATGGTATCATTTATATTTTCATAATAACGTATGGCAATTAATCCTTTTTGTACAGCAAGTTTTAAATCATTCTTGCTGACATACTGCCAGGCTTGTCGGTGATAGGCGTTGTAGAGTCGAGAAGAATCTCCAATCTTCCTGTAGAAGTCGATATTGTCATTCATTTGACTTATGGCCCTTCCAGGACCATTTTCTAAATATCTGACAATCCTTACTAACTTTTCTCTGGCTAATATTTGACCTGGGATATCCTCTGCAGTTTCATAAATCTTTATTGCATCCTTTATGTGCCTTGTTGCAGCGTCAAGGTCTTTAGTTGTTTCAAAGTACAGAGCTTTGTTGTATGTAGATTTTGCAACACCCTTCGTAAAATTCAATTTATCAGATAGAGCATACATTTTTTCAATATATTTTAAAGCTTTAGTTGTGTCTTTTTTTAGGTAATAAGTTGCGATTTTGTCTTGAAGGTTGATTTTTATTGTATCATCTCTCATTTGATTATATTCCAATAAAAGGCTATCAATATTAAGCTCAGATTGAGCATAGACTGGAGCTGCGGCTAATAGAATTAGAAAGTAGGCCGCGGTATGCTTTAGTAGAGATGAACTGAACTGATTCATTGTTATAAGTTGTCGTTGCTATATAGTCAGAATTATTCCTTGCAAATCTTGACCACTTTTCAGTCCCATCTTCTTTCTTAATCGATAGCGAGCTTTCTTAATACCTTCATCTGATATGCGGAGGATGTTAGCTATCTCCTTAGAAGATAAGTTCATCTTTAATAGAGATATCAACCTCATCTCACTTTGTGAAAACGTGCCGAATCTTTGTGTGATACTTTGAATGAAATCTTCATGCACACTACTGAATTCCCTCGAAAATTGATCCCACTCTTCATCGTCAATCGTAACATTGGTGATCATTCTTTCGATGCGATTGGTGGATTGACTAATAGAGCTGCCAATAGAGGTCTTAAGATCTGATACCTCTTGGTCTAAGCGGTTAAGGAATTCATTCTTCTTAGAAAGCTGTATTACTTTGGCTAAAAGTTCTTTCTTTTTGAATTCTAATTCTTTTTCCGCTTGACTAAGTTCA
>CALIHL010000153.1 GCA_938022935.1 uncultured Saprospiraceae bacterium | reverse complement strand
TCATACCTACGGAGCTACACTTGTTGGCTTGCCAACATTGGGCATCGCTTTTAATGAACACCTTGGTTGGAGTCATACTAACAACACCATAGACAACTCAGATCTATATGAGATAACACTTAAAGACAATGGTTACATAGTAGATGGAGAAGTTCGTCCCCTTACGATCAGTAAGATGTCTATCAAAATTAAAAATGCAGATGGACGGATTATAGTTAAGGATATGAAGCGCGTGGTCTCACCAGATCACGGACCCATTCTAAAGCAATCAGGGGATAAGGCCTTAACCATTAAAATGCCTGGATTTGATCGACCATATGGTATGGTCCAATGGTGGAAAATGGGCAATGCAAAAAACCTAAACGAGTTTAAGTCTGCTCTCAAAGAAGTACAAATTGGTTTTTTCAATATCATGTATGCAGATGTAGAAGGAAACATCTTTTATATGTTCAATGGTCAAGTGCCAAAGCGTAAGACTGGGGATTGGGATTTCTGGCAAGGGACAATAGATGGATCAAAATCCGAAAATATTTGGACTGATGTGCACACCTATGCAGAGTTACCCAAAACTGAAAACCCTGCGTCAGGTTATCTTCAAAATGCAAACGATCCACCATGGACTTCTACTTTTCCAAATGCTCTAAAGCCAAGTGACTACCCTCCATACATGGCCCCGATTGAGATGGGCTTCAGACCTCAGCGAGCAACTCGTATGATGGAAGAAGACAAATCCATCTCTTTTGAAGAACTCTTAGATTATAAAACCTCTACTAGAATAGAGATGGCAGATCGGCTCCTTGACGATCTCAATGAGGCAGTTAACGCACATGGTACCGACAAGAGTCGTGATGCTTTGAAAGTGCTCAACGCTTGGGATAGAGAAGCCAACAGTGATAGTAAAGGCATGGCGATATTCTATGCCTGGGCCCATACACTTGGACCATGGAATACCAATATCTATAAAGAACCTTGGACATTGGATAATGCATGGAATAGTCCAGACGGTCTTTCTAATCCTCAGATGGCCGTAAAAGCCTTAGATGGTGTCGTAGATAAGTTCAGAAGTGCAGGAGTGCCACTGGATATCCCTTGGGGTCAACAGTATAGGATCAAGTATGGGCCAAAAGATTTACCGGGCAATGGCGCAGATGGTTCTGTCGGCATCTTTAGAGTAGCCTGGTCTGGAGGGCTAGAAGATGATGGGAAATACTACATCTCAGGAGGAGACACTTGGCAAAGTGTGATTGAGTTTGGAGATCGCATCAAAGCGAAGGTGTTAATGAGCTATGGTAACAGTACACAAAAAAGCTCACCTAATTATGGAGATCAACTCGAACTCTTTTCTAAAAAAGAAATGAGAGATTGTCTCTTTTACAAAGAAGACGTTTTAAAAAATGTTGCGAAACGGGAAGTACTAACGAACGGTACTTTCTAAATTATACTTAGTAAAAGTACGTACCGAGATAGTCCATAATTGACACTCTGTATTTTATAAAATACACGACCAAAGCGATTAGAAAGATAACAACAGTACGCTTGATATTCTTTGTGATCTTTTTTGATCTCTCTCTTCGGTTGTTATACCGTCTTCGGCTTGAGTAAGACATGATTTTATAATATTAGTCGTCACTTGATAAAAGATGGCCCATCTCTTCTTGTTTCGTGCGGAGATAGCCAGCGCTGTTCTTAGTTGGCTCAATGATCAGTGGTATGCGCTCTACGACTTCTATGCCGAAGGAGTTGAGCCCTGAGACTTTGTCAGGGTTGTTGGTGATCAACTTAACTTTTTCTACTTGTAGAGATTTTAATATCGCTGCTGCCACATCATACTCTCTATAGTCCGATGCCAAGCCTAGGGCCTCATTAGCTTGTATAGTATCAAGACCTTTCTCTTGGTGTTTATATGCTTTCAATTTATTAATGATCCCGATCCCACGACCTTCTTGCCTTAAGTATATCAGCAAACCCTTTTGCGCAGCTAATATCTTCATAGACTCATGCAACTGTTCTCCACAATCACACTTCTGAGAGTGAAAGATATCTCCTGTTATACACTCAGAGTGTATCCTAACGTGTAATGGTGTTGATGCATCCAACTCAGGGTGCTTGAGCACAATATGTGGCGTATAGTCACCCATATCATCGGTATGAGCAGATATCACAAAGTCTCCCCACTCTGTAGGGAGCAGTGCTTCAGCTTGTTGCTTTGCTAGCTTTTCGGATTGTATATTTTTAGAATCTGTAGTCATTAATAATCTTTAATGCGCTCCCAGTGATTTTGGTTCTCTACTTCGTCTATTAATTGCAAGTAGTTGCCATATCTCAGCTCACTGATTTCTCCTTCTTCTACAGCAGTCTTCACTGCACACTTAGGTTCATTACGATGTGTACAATCTCCATACTTGCACCCAGATGAAGTATCGAAGATCTCTCGAAAGTTATGAGCAATGTCCATCACGTCAAGGTGATTAAAACTCAAGGTCTTGATACCAGGTGTGTCGATGATACTTCCTCCTTCTTGTAGACTATACATTTCTGCAAAGGTAGTCGTATGTTGACCCTTTCCAGAATAATCAGAAAGCGTCTTGGTCTTAATATTGGCAGCGGCACAGATGGCATTGATGATTGATGACTTGCCAACACCTGATTGTCCAGAGACCAAAGTTGTCTTATCCTTAAGCAGTGCTTTTAGTTCTTCCAAACCTTTGTTCTCTTCTACAGATGTCGACAATACCTCATAGTCTATCTTTTCATAAATATCCTTTAGGTATTCATAGACCCTATTGTGGCCATCATCATTTAGGTCGCTCTTGTTAAAGACGATATGAACCGGGATATTATACGGCTCTGTCATCAATAAGAATCTATCGATAAAGCCTTGTTTCAGTTTTGGATTGACAATTGTGACAATGACAACTGCTTGGTCGATGTTAGCCGCAAGCAGATGTAAGTAGTGCTTTTTACGAGGCGACTGGCGGACTACATAGTTCGTTCGATTTTCAATCTCTTCTATATTTGCGACATCTTCCTCCCCCAACGTATAAGCTATTCGATCTCCCACTCCAACAGGATTTGTAAGCTTAAAGCCCTGCAATTTGAATTTGCCACGTATAATTGCATTATACTGTGCGCCACTTTCTATGTCTTTGATGACATAAAATTTACCTGTCGACTTGATGACTAGGCCCTTCTTCATTCAGTACAATTCATATCGCGACATGATCACAGAATGCAGTGAATAATGCGTCTATCTGATCCGGTTCTTCTTCTAAAGCCGTGCCCACTACAACCATATCTGCGCCTGCATCAATTGCCTTACGGATATCGATTGCTGTTCTTATACCGCCACCAACAATTAGTGGGATATTAATCGTCTTTTTAACCTTTTCTATCATTTCAGTACGAGCTGGTTGTACAGCTCCGCTACCTGATTCGAGATAGATACACTTCATACCCAAGAGTTGTCCAGCAAGAGCCGTCTGTGCGGCTAAGTTGGATTGGCCAGCAGGGATCGGCATCGTCTGAGTCATATAAGAAGCTGCACTGGATTTCCCACCATCAACCAATATATAGCCCATAGAGAATACAGGGAGTCCACTTTTGTATATGATATTGGCGGACTCTACATGCTTTCCTATTAGATAGTCTGGGTTTCTTCCAGAGATAAGGGATGGCAGTAGCAGCCCGTCTGCATGTGGAGATAACTGATATGAGTTTCCAGGAAAGAGCAACACGGGTTTGTTTGTAGCTGTTTTTATGCGATTGATTAAGACATCTATGTTATTGCTATCAGTTGTGCTTCCGCCTACAAGTACCACATCGCACATATCTTTCGCTAAAAAGCCCAATAGAGATTCGAGTCTTTCGTCTTTTTCATGATCAGGATCTATCAAAACGGCAAACCGTGGGCTTTCGCCAAATATGTCTCTCATCAAATTCATCACTCAAACATAAAGCTATTTAAGCTGTGTCATCTTGATCCATATAAAAAGGGATAGAGTGATCGTTATCACTTATCCCTTTTCTGTCGTATGAAAAACTATATTTCTTTCTCCTAACAGGAGAGTATGGTTGGTCTATACTTTTCGCTTTCGCAAATGCGTTTTGTTTACCCGGCTTTAGATTCTGACCATTGAATCATAAAGCCATCTAAAGATCAAAGCGAATTTTTCTACTAACTTTTTCATATAAGAGATTTTTGGGTTACTAAATCTGATACTAAGATATTCCCAATCTAACCTCATTTGCTACTTCTATCTTAACTCTTTATACAACTATATTAACCCTTATTAGTATAAACACGCTACATATGGTTAATTAAACCCCTAATATTGCATATTCAACCAAATATTCATTGGACATGAATTCAATATTAGCAGAAGAAGAGTTCGCATCAGGCCACCAAAAACCATCTTTAGAGAAGGTTGAACACACCTTTGGGCGGTCTTTTTCATTCATGCGGTTTAATGATTCTGCGCCCAACAATGATCCTCTATGGCATTATCACCCTGAGGTAGAATTGGTGTTCGTAGAGAAAGGAAACGGAAAACGGCACATAGGCAATCACATCTCCTACTACACGGCTGGAGACTTGGTCATGATTGGTTCTAACCTTCCTCATTATGGGTTTACAGATCGACTTACTGCCAGAAACCGAGAGAACATTATTCAGTTTCACCCAGATATCATTCAGCAGGCATTTGAGAAGGTCCCAGAGATGAGAAAGATCTCTGATCTGATCAGTCAGTCCCAACATGGTCTCACCTTCTATGGGAAGACAAAAGAAAAGGTAGGCGAACTCACAAACAACATGGCGATACAAAGCTATTTCGATCAGTTCATTTCCTTGCTTTCTATTCTTCATCTCCTTGCACAGTCCAACGAGTACCACTTGCTCAATGCTTCTAAGATGACCGTCCAGGCTTCTCTTCAGGATCATGTAAGAATAAAGGTGGTCTTCAATCATGTGATAGAACGATTTCATACTAATATCCCTTTAGAAGAAGCCGCCGACTTGATTAATATGACAGTTCCTTCCTTCTGTCGCTACTTTAAGAAGCAGACCAGCAAAACCTTTACTCAGTTTGTTAATGAATATAGAATCACTCATGCTTGTAAGTTACTATCAGAGACAAGTCGTACCATCTCAGATATTTGCTTTGAGTGTGGTTTTAACAACTTCGCCCACTTCAACAAGCAGTTCAAAAAAGTGACAGGTCAAAATCCGACAACCTATAGAGCAGAATTCAAACAAGTCATAGCGCTCTAACATCTACCAATAGCTATAATAACAAGCTTCCCTTTTAAGTTAATATGGGATGAACACCCCTGAAAACAAGCTATTTGGTAAAATACCATATCGCACCCTCATTCGAACTATTTGGGCGCTGACCCTCATCGGTCTACTGATTTTCGCAGGGCTTTTTGTCTATGTTGCCAACACCAAAATGCCTGACACCAAGGAGTTGGAAAATCCAAAGTTTGAAGAATCAACTCTTGTTTACTCAGAAGACGGCGTTGTATTAGATCGATACTTTCAGCGCAACAGACAGTGGGTTAAGTTTGATGATATATCTCCCCATCTTGTCAATGCGCTCTTGGCAACAGAGGACCATAGGTTTTTTGATCATAGTGGTATAGACGCAAAAGGCTTAGCAAGGGCTGTAGCATACTTGGGACGTAACGGTGGAGCCAGCACAATTACGCAGCAGCTCGCTAAGCAATTTTATACAGAACGCAGATCATCATTTTTCTTTAAAAGAGTCTGGCAGAAAATGAAAGAGTGGGTCATCGCTGTAGAATTTGAAAGGCGATATACTAAAGAAGAGCTTATGGCCATGTTCTTAAACAAGTTTGATTTTCTAAATCAAGCAAATGGAATAGGGTCGGCAGCTAATATATATTTTGGCAAAGACCAAAAAGAATTGACTCCAACGGAAGCCGCTGTACTTGTTGGCATGCTCAAGAGTCCTACGCTTTATAACCCTATGAGCTCCACTGAGCGTCCACATATTAGAAAGAATTGGGTCCTTTCGCAGATGGCTAAGCATCAGTTTATCTCTTCCGAAGATTATAATACTTGGAAAGAAGAGTCAACCGATATTTCTAATTTTAATCGTGGTGAGAACTACAGTGGTCCCGCACCTCACTTGATGTCAGTTTTAAAACAAAGAACGCGAAAGATTCTTAAGGACAACAACATCACCAAACCGGGAGGGGAGCCGTACAACATCGATACTGATGGGCTTAAGATCTACACAACTATAAACTATAAGTATCAACAACACGCTCTTGCTGCAGCTCAAGCACATATGAAAACTCAACAAGAGAAGTTTTTCAAAACTTGGAAAGAAAAAGATCCTTGGACCCACCTCGAAAGAGATAATGAACGCTCAGAAAAAGAAGAAAAAAGACAATTAAAAATTAGAGACAACATCTTGTCTCAACTTATAGAAAGCTCTAAAAGATACAAGCAACTTAGGTATAAACACTTAAATGAAGTTATAAACGAGATAAAAGTAGAGCTACCCAAGGCCCGTCTTTACGGTGGTGACATCAAAAGAATGCTCAACGCCGAAAAAGACAAAAGCTATCTCGACAAGCAAGTTAAAGCGGGCACCTTTAGTGGATCTCAAAAAGATGTATATGAAGACATTCTTGCAGGACCGCATTGGAAAACGCTTAAAGCCAATTGGCGAGAACTAAAGGCTGAAGCCAAAAAGGTATTCAACTCTGAGAGAAAGATGAGTGTCTACGGATATGATGGCCCAATTGAAGTCACAATGTCTCCGATTGATTCTATAAAGTATATGGAGAGCTTCTTACAGATAGGCTCTATATCTATGGACCCCAAAACAGGTTTTATAAAAACTTGGGTCGGAGGAAGCGATTATAATATGTGGAAGTATGATCATGTCACTGCAAGAAGACAAGTGGGGTCAACATTCAAACCCTTTTTATATACCGCCGCTATCAACAATGCCATCTCTCCATGCATGACAGTACGCGATGTTCAGCAGACCATACCTGCTGGCCCACAGTTTCATTTAGATGAAGCTTGGAGTCCAAAAAACACAAGAAATAAGTTTTCTGGTGAAGTCTACACCTTTAAAGAAGGACTCAAAAGATCGATGAACACTGCATCCGTAAAGTTACTCAATGAGATTGGTTCTGTCAGGCCTGTTGTACAAGTAGCTGAGAACATGGGCATCACAAAAGGAAGAATCCCAGAGGTGCCATCAATTATTCTCGGTTCACCAGAACTCACAGTTATGGAGATGACTAGTGCTTACAGCACTTTTGCAAATAACGGAGAGAGCCCAAAACCTGTTTTTATAAATAGAATCGAACACAATGGCGTCGTGCTCTATGAAGAAAACTCAAACAGTCGTCGTTCGATAAATGAAAATGTTAACTATGCCATGGTACAGTTACTGAAGCACGCAGCTAGTGTTGTCGGTTATAAATTAAAAACTGAATTTGGAGGTAAAACAGGAACCAGTAATGATCATGTTGATGGATGGTTCATGGGCGTATCGCCTAACCTCGTTACTGGTACTTGGGTTGGCGGCGCGTACAATTGGATCAGATTCTTATCTATCGAAGAAGGCCAAGGAGGAAGAATGGCAAGGCCTTTCTTCATTGATTATATGCAACGCTTGGAAGCTGATAAGTCGATCAACTTCGATACAGAAGCGAGATTTGCGGTGCCAGATGAGATAACGATTACAACAGACTGCGATGCCTATCCAACCAGTGAACCCGATAGTCCATTAGGAGATCCATTTGAAGAGGAGATCGGTGAGATCGAAGAAGATATAGATAGATAAGAAAGCCAAAGAAAAAGAGGTTTTTAGGGCTTATATTGCGGCATATTAGTTTTGATAATGAACCGAATAAAGAGGTTTTGGTCTTCGCAAGTAGAAAAGTCATGGCTACTCTGGTTATCCAGATTTCTTTGGGCAGGTGCTATCTTAGGCGTCATAGCTGGCATCATTGTGATTACGGTTGTGGCCAAGAGCGACCTTCCTTCTTTTGAAGAGTTAGAAAATCCAAAGTATGATCTCGCCTCCGTTATCTATGATGCCAACGAGGTGCCTTACGGCAAATATTACATCGAAAACAGAGAGTTCATCCAGTTTAGAGAACTATCACCCAACATCTATAATGCGTTATTAAGTGTAGAAGATGCTCGCTATAACAGTCATTCTGGTATTGACTTTAGGGCTTTAGTGCGGGTAGCGGTTAAGTCCCTCTTACTGCAACAACAAAGCAGCGGAGGAGGAAGTACAATCACTCAGCAGTTAGCAAAGCTACTTTTCAAGCGTTCAAGCCTATCTGGAAAGTCGGCGATCAACAGAGCCATAGCCCTGGCTTCTATAAAGTTTAAAGAGTGGATCACTGCTGTTCGGTTAGAAAGAAGTTATACCAAAGAGGAAATCATTGCCATGTATCTCAATAAGTTTGAGTTCATCAATGGAGCACATGGGATTCATTCTGCAAGTGAGATATATTTTGGCAAGGACCAAAAGGATATAAAACCAGAAGAAGCTGCTGTACTTGTAGGTATGCTCAAAAACCCTGCTTTATACAATCCCGTAAGATTTTCAGAGCGAACTACAGGTAGGCGTAACGTTGTGCTGAACATGATGAAGCAGAATGATAAAATCAATGCTTCAGAGTTTGATAGCCTAAAAGCCCTTCCACTTGACATGTCTAACTTTAAGAGAAGTAGCCAGAGTGAAGGCATTGCTCCATATTTTAGAGCCGAGCTTACCAAGTGGCTCCGACCGCTCTTACAGCAGTCCCAATATCATAAGCCTGAAGGAGGCGTCTATGACATCTATAGAGATGGGCTTAAGATCTATACAACCATCGACACACGATATCAAGTGTTAGCAGAGGAAGCAGTCAAAGAACATTTGAAGGAAGTACAAGAAAGATATTGGAGGGTATGGAAATATAAAGATCCATTCACTTTTGAGGCAGAGGGAGATCAAGAAAGCCTCAGAAGAGAAGGGCTCCAAAGGCGTATAAGAGATACTGACTTGTATAAAAGCCTATACACCTCATCTTTTGCTGACCTGGACAAGGAGAGTATAAAGCAATATGACATCTCTTTAAAAGAACCAACTGTAAGGAGACTTCAAAAAGACATAGAGTATATAACTCAGATCGATCAAGATGTTCGCTCTAAGTTCAAAAAGTTAGTGCGAGGAGATCTGTGGAAGAAGATCAGTAGTACCTGGTCAGTATTTGAAAAGAAAGTGGCAGACGCTTTTGATGAAGAGGTAGAAGCAACTCTCTTCTCATACAGTGAAGAAGGAGGTGAAGTAAAGACAATGTCCAGAAGAGACTCTGTTCTATACCACTTAAGGCACATTCAAGCAGGGGTATTGTCCGTGGACCCTAACTCTGGAGAGATAAAAGCATGGGTAGGTGGCCCTTCTCACGAATACTTCAAGTACGACCATGTCACTATGAGAAGACAGGTCGGGTCTACTATAAAGCCCTTTGTATATGCAACAGCGATCGGTGTACAAGGTATCCCACCCTGTCAGACATTCAGTGATATTCAGTATACCATCGCACCTGGTGATGCCAACTTCAACGTAGATGCAGAATGGTCTCCGTCTAATGCAAATGGAACCTTCACACAAAACAAATACAACCTTTATCAAGGGCTTTTATACTCCAAAAACAGCATAACAGTCAGGATTGTAAAAGAGCTAGGTACAGTTGATCCGATACGTGATCTGTTACATAATGTTGGTATAGATAAAAACGAAAGAATAAATGATGCCCGTTATGTGGTCCCTAAGGTACCTTCTATAGCTTTGGGGTCAGTTGACTTGTCGTTACTCGAAATGACAGGAGCATACACGACCTTCGCTAATGATGGGGTTTATACCAAGCCTACATTCATCAGTCGAATAGAAGATAAGAATGGCAAGGTCATTTATCAAAGCACGCTTGAGCAAAAAAGAGCACTTAACAAACTGTACAATGCCGTATTAGTGGACATGCTACGTAACAATGTGGGAGGAGGATTTGGCTTGGGCATCAAAGTGCCAGCAGGAGGTAAGACCGGGACTACCAATGACTACGCAGATGGTTGGTTTATGGGTATAACCCCAAATCTCGTAACTGGAACGTGGGTTGGCGGCGATGAAAAGTGGGTTAGGTTCTACACATTGGATGATGGTCAGGGCTTCGTTATGGCTCGCCCTGTTTTTCAAAAGTATATGAAGAAGATAGAGGCAGATCCAGATATCAAGTTCAATAGCGATGTTTCGTTCTCTGATCCCCCGACAGGATTTCAAGAGTTAGCAGACTGTTCAAGATATAAACAACAAGATCCTGAAGAAGAAAGAGAGAATCGCTTGGATCAACAGGAGGAACTAAACGAATTTGATGATATTGAGCTCGAAGAGTTTGAGATGGAGGAAGAGTTTCCTGAGATAGACACAATTGGACTCAATTAATGTGATATAACTATTAAAACGATAACTTATGAATGCGCCAACTGCAAACCTTATTAATGCCGGGACCTTAGTCATAATGGGATTATGGGGATACTTTAGTTCAGAAAGTCCATCACCAACTGCTTTTATTCCAGTTGTAGGGGGTGTGCTTCTTTTATTGATGAGCAACGGAGTTAAAACTGAAAATAAAGTGATCGCTCACATCGCTGTGGTGCTGACATTAATTCTGATATTAGGTTTGGCTATGCCATTGAAAGGTGCGATAGGTAGAGGAGATACTATGGCAATTGTAAGAGTAGGCATCATGCTTATCACGGGCATTTTAGCCATGGTAGCCTTTATAGGAAGTTTTAAAGCAGCTCGAAAAGCACGCGAGGCTGGTAATTAACTTTCAGTTCGCAATATCTGGATAGATATAGAGTTTCTCCATATGTGACACTCTATACCCCCAGTCAAAAACGATTGTTATCATGTCTTTCTTTAGCATTCTGTGTGCTATTGATTTGTTGTGCTCATGTGAGCCATGGTCAAAACACCTACAATTCCAGATTTAGGATTGCATCGTTAGACACTACGACAGCTGAAGTATGCTACAATTTACAACTCTCCAATACCGGGCCTGCCTCTTGGAGGCTCTTCGGCTTTAATATCAATATCTTCTATGATGCAAGCTTGGGTGAATACTCGTCTTTTGATGTAGTATCTAACAATCACGTTTCTGATTCTCCTCCAGTCTCACAAGTTTTACCCATTGGAACCATACCAAACTCAGGGCTTTCGTACGACTCTATAGGTTATCTGAGGGTAAATGTTAGTGAAAAAATACAAGGCGAAGGCGAAGTTTTTGATAGTACAGGAGAATGGATCAGCATGATACAATTGTGCTATAATCTCTCTTTTGATAACATCACGGATCCAAGCACGTGCTTTATCCTAAATTTTGATACGCCAGAGATTGCTATGGCGGTGGTACCTGATTTGGTTCAAGAGACTGATCCTATAGAAATATCTATCGACCTCGTTTCAGAAATGAGGCAAGACCTTATTCCTGATAAAACATATAACACTTGCTTTATCCTTGACGAGGACACACCCGACTTATGCGGAGATGGGATTGACAACGATGAGGATGGTCTACTTGATTGTATGGATACATCTTGTGGCCCGGGCGACATTATGATCATTCAGACAGCTATAGAGTGCTTCAATCCTGTGGGCTCCGTAACTATATCTGGAGGTAATGATGGGGTCTTGTACAGCATAGATGCAGGTTTGACATTTGTGGATACAAACTTATTTGAAGGATTGGAGCCTGACATTTATGATATAGTTGTTGTTAATAAAGGCATAAATGCATGTGCTTTTAGCAACCCTGTTATCCTCCAAGCGCCCATGTGTAACGAAGCTGAAGAAGAAGATTGCATGGATGGCCTTGACAACGATGGGGACGGATTAATCGACTGTGAAGATGACAGTTGCTGGCCCAGAATAGATGATGTTGTGACCACATTACCTACTAATTGCCCTTCTCTTGATAATGGAAGCTTAGAGATCATATCTATCTTCCCTAATCTCGAATACAGTATAGACAATGGTGAAACCTATAGTCCAGATCCTATCTTTTCTGATCTAAGTCAAGACACATTTGATGTAATCATTAGAAATATAAACACCCTATGTAGTCAAGTTTACGATCAAAACCCCATCATAATGATTGCAGATACGGTTTGTGTCGTGCCTGATGAGAATTGTAGGGATGGCATTGATAATGACTTTGATGGGCTTATCGATTGTTTGGATAGCAGCTGTCGAGGCTTGGCAGAATGTATCAATGTACCTTCCATCTTTGTTCCTAACATTATCTCTGTCAATAGTGCATCTAACAATGTATTAACACTTGAGAGCGAAGAGCCTTTAAATCTTAAAGGTTTCAAAATCTTTGATCGCTGGGGAAACAAGGTTTACTCTGAAGTTCAGTCGGTTGAAAACATAAGATGGGACGGCTCTTTTAGGGGTTTTGTGCGAACTGGCGTATATATATATCACCTTCAAATAGACATAGACGGATCCACAATAAATCAATCAGGAGACATCACGGTTGTCAATTGAGTCTCGATTTTTATTTATCTTCATATAGCATGGCTCTAAAAACAACACTACCAATTATCATCGTATGGGCGTTTATGCTCTTTTTTTCGACTGATCAGTTGATCGCTCAAAACATCAGCATCGAAAAAGAAGTTTCCCCGGTGAGTACGATATCAAAGCTTCAATTGCCTCAACAAGATAATGAGAAGCTCAGAAGAGATTACAAGTTCTACGAGACTAGCAAAACACTTGAGCCTAATGTATTTGCGGAAGCGATACAGACAGATCTCAATTGTAAAAACCACGGCACATGGGAGTCATCAAAGGAAGGATATATGTTATGGCGGCAAAGGGTCATATCAAAAGATGCTTACTCTCTTAATATAGGCTTCAAAGACTTCTTTCTACCTCCAAGCGCATCCGTATATATATATGATGCTGACAGGACAGTTGTCATAGGTCCTCTAACACAAAAAGATAATGAAGGCCACAAGCAATGGTGGTCACCCGTCATACCCGGAGATGAAATTATAATCGAACTTCAAGTGACACCTCAAGATGTTAGTGAAGTTGGTCTGACTATAGCTCAGGTCAATCACGATTTTTCAGGTTTTGGAGCTGTGTTGTCAGGCACATGCAATGTTGATGTAGTCTGTGGGGTTGGAGACGACTTTGCAATTATTGAAAAATATAGAGACGTAATCAATAGTGTTGGTGCTATGACTATCAATGGACAATTTGATTGTACTGGATCGCTGATCAACAATACTAGAAATGATTGTACACCTTATGTGATAACTGCAGAACACTGTGGCATCACGTTAACCAACGCATCGTCAGTTGTCGTTTATTGGGATTATCAAAACTCTCAATGTCGAACACCAGGTTCTATATCCAGTGGAAACCCAGGTGATGGAGATAGAACAAAGTTTAACTCTGGCTCAAGTCTTGTTGCAAAATATGATCAAACAGATTTTGCATTGATACTGCTGGATGATCCTGTTGACCCTGTTACTAATCCTTACTACTTAGGGTGGGATAGAGAAACTGAAAGTGTTGATACCGTCGCGGTTGTTCATCACCCACGTGGAGAAGAAAAAAGAATCAGTTTTGATTTTGGAACACCACAATTTGGTTTTGATAGAAACTTTATCCGTATAGATAATTGGGAAATTGGAACAACCGAATCGGGCTCATCAGGAAGTCCGTTGGTTACAACTGAAGGCTTAGTGATTGGTATGCTTTCTGGAGGTGATGCAGCATGTGGAAACGCACTGGAGGATGACTTTGGAATGCTCAAAAACGCCTGGGAAGGAGGAGGAACACCAGAGACAAGTCTTAAGTCATGGTTAGACCCTATCAATACTGGACAAACTAAAATCAGCGGGCGATACTGCTCTGATCTCGCCGTTCTAAATGAAAACACAGTTTCCATTTGTACAGTTGATAATCCACAAAGCATATTGCAATTAACCGCTATAACGGGATATGATTCTGGTGGCGCACTTAGTATTAAAAATGCACCTCAAGGATTGGAAATCAGTTTTTCTAAAAATGAAATTTTTCAAGGTGAAACTGTTAATATAGTTTTTAATGCAAACGATAATGTTGAGGCTTCAACTTATAACTTAAAGCTTGTTGTAGAAAACGACTTGGGTCCATCAGAGTACTTTATAACAGTACAAGTGTTTAAAGGAGATCCTATAGCACCCTCGTTAAGTACACCTGAAGATGATTCTAAGGATTTGAATTTTGATGTAGAGCTGACTTGGTCTGATGATAGTCCAGAGTATCGTGTCGAGGTGTCTTTATCTCCTGACTTTTCAACTATAGAAAGAGCTATTAATAATTTGACAGAACCTATAATCGTAATTGGAGACTTGACTGCAACAACGACCTACTTTTGGAGAGTTAGGGGCATCAACAAATGTGGAAGCGGAGCTTACTCTGGAGTAAGGTCTTTCACAACAGGTACAATTGTCTGTGAGACTTCGCAAGCAGCTGATCTTCCGATTGTCATCGGTACAGAACCAGTCATTATAACATCAACTATCAATGTTGAGACACAAGGGACTATAGCGGATGTAAAAGTAAATGACTTAAGAATTACACATAGTTGGATTACAGATTTAACTATTACCCTGATAAGTCCAGCAGGTACAGAGGTTGTCTTAATTGAAACTCCTTGCAACGGCGAGTCTAACATCAACGCATCATTTAGTGATCAAAGCGATCAAGTCAACTTAGACTGTCCATTGACACAGGGTAAAACTTATAAGCCATTAGAGAGCCTTAGTGCCTTTGAAAATGAAGATGCCAGTGGGCTTTGGATACTGAGGGTAGAAGATGCCATCAGTGAAGATGGTGGAAGTGTAGATGATTGGACATTAGAACTTTGTCTTAATAAAGCAACCAACAATAAGAGCCTTTCCTCCAACCCTACTTTTATAGAAGTTTGTGATAAAGCACCAAGTGCCATCGATCTTATTTTGCAATTAAGCGGTGAGTGGAGTAATCCATCTGCGGCGGTTGTAACTACTGGTTCGGGTATGAGCATCGGATCGACTACAAGTCCAGATCCCGTAGGAACAGCTTCTGAGGTTGTTGTAAGTATCGAGGACCCTTCTCTTCTAAAAGGTCAAAACCAACTCACTGTGTCAGTATCTGATGGGGAAGATGTAATCAATAAGAATATCCAGATCATACATACGTCGGATGTCAGTTCGCCAGAATTATCCAGTCCGATTGAAGGCGACGACAAAGTTGATGCTAACCCAGAGTTAGAATGGACAGAGTCATTAACAACAGGCGGCTCGTACATCGTTACTCTTTCGAAAAATGAAAATCTTAGTGATCCGATTGGGTCTTTCAGCAGTCCAACCAACAACTTGATCATTGCTAATGATCTTGATGAACTAACGAAGTACTACTGGCAAGTTACTGCTCAAGGCACATGCTCTGATAGTAGCTCGATGATTGGATCCTTTACAACAGATATGATCGTAGCGACCATTGATGAAACTTTGGAAGATGTTCAGATCTATCCTTCGCCTGTGGACGAAGTGATATTTGTTGATCTTAAGGACATTAATCTCTCGCAGATTGTTTCTTATCAACTGATATCTATCTCTGGTCAACTAATACAAAAACAGGACATAACCAATCGACTAACAGAGATCTCAGCAACTTCTCTTGCAGAAGGTATCTACTTAATTAGTCTCATTGGTCCAGAAGGAATACATACCCGTAAGGTCGTTGTAAGTAGATAAGGCAAGATTTTAAGTCTTTTAGGAACTTATTGCTCCATATATTAGTAAGTACAGATGTGCCTTTGAAGCATGGACACATAAGCTTACTTTTGTATGTGTTGCCAATCGGCACTAATTATAAAACGATAAACTAATCATATGAGGTGGGAAGGTCGCCAAGGAAGCAAAAATGTAGAAGACCGGCGCGGTCAAACGATGAAACGCGTCGGAGGAGGTATCGGTATCGGTGCTATCCTTATAGCCATTGTGGCTATGTTACTAGGGGACCAAGACGCCCTGGGCTCGTTGATGAATGACGCTTTGCAAGGTGGAGCATCAGCACCCACAACAACTCAAGAGTACAGGCCATCTGCACAAGAGCAAGAGTTAGCTCAGATGGTTTCTGTTGTGCTGAAGGAAACAGAAGATGTCTGGGCCGATATCTTCAGGGAACAGCTCAATCAAAGATATCAGCCAGCAGTGTTGGTATTATTTAGCGGCAGCAGTACGTCTGCTTGTGGATCTGCCAAGGCTGCCACTGGGCCTTTTTACTGTCCAGCAGATAGAAAGGTGTACATAGACCTTAGTTTCTACGATGAGCTAAGAAGGAAGTTTAGAGCGCCGGGAGACTTTGCTATGGCCTATGTTGTAGCCCATGAAGTAGCCCACCACGTTCAAAACCTTTTGGGTATCACCAGTCAGATGGATGCTCAAAGAGGACGTGTGAGTAAAGAGAAGTATAATGACCTGTCTGTGCGACTTGAGCTTCAGGCAGACTTTTTATCAGGTGTATGGGCTAATCACGCTCACCGCAAATCAGGATTTCTCGAAAGAGGAGATATAGAAGAAGCAATGAATGCAGCAGCTGCGATCGGTGATGATAGAATACAAATGGAGTCAAGAGGCTATACCGTCCCAGAATCATTCACGCATGGAACTTCTGAGCAACGTATGAGATGGTTAAGAAAAGGCTTGGAGACAGGAGATATCAGCCAAGGAGATACTTTTGCTGCAAGAGTATTGTAGTAGATGTTTCAGTTTTAGCCAAAAAGCAAGTTGCTTTCTTATAGAATTTACTTCGTCGATATAGCCGAGTCTAAGACTCAAATCACTAGTTAACTCTACTGTACACATAACGGATACAACTCAACAACCAAGCCCTTTTAAAGGGAGTATAAAAAATCAAAGAAATAATCGCTAAGCTGTTTACTCATTAACCACAATGTTTTAGCTTTGTGCACCTAATCAGGGCCTATAGCTCAGCTGGTTAGAGCACCTGACTCATAATCAGGGGGTCTGGGGTTCAAGTCCCTGTGGGCCCACTTGAATAAAGGAGTTCTGTAATGCAGAACTCCTTTTCTATTAATAAGACATATACCTCTGAACCAATAACTGATTGGTCTCCTTCGCTTTTATCTCTTCAATCATCGCAGTAATAAGATCTGCAGACGCTGCATTATCTTTTTGGAACTTCGTTCTTATTTTATCAAGCGTATTAGTAGAAGTGAATCTATAGAATACATTCTCTCCAGGAGATGTAGCGATGTCCTTTAGCTTTTGAGATTTAGATAGAATCGCCGGCACATCTAACTTTGAAAGTAAGTCATAGTACGAATCATAAAAGTTGAAAGCCGAAAAAAGACTAACACTAGTCAATCGATCTTCAAAGTAAGGCAGATGTGAGACATCCCCTGAACCCGCCAGTATATCAGATACGGCACCTACTAATAGTGCAGTTTTTTCAGACTTAAGTTTGACAGCTTCAGAAAGTGCTGCTTCTTTATCCTCCTTGTTTAGCGTTTCTAATGCAGCAGATATGACATTGTATGATCTATCTGACGACATTATCTCTCCTGTGAGTTTAGATATGTCTATGCCTTCAACGCCTCTTAGTTTTTTTACCGCTGCTGCTCTAACCGCTGAGTGTTCATCTGACTTCGCCATCTTCTCTATCTGCATAACAAGATCAGCTCTGTTAAAGAGCTTGATATTCTCGACCGCTTTTTTGCGTATAGAAAAGTGATTATCAGTAAGTGCTTTTTCTAAAAGAGGTTGAGCTTCTTTTTTGCTCTTTATTTTATCTATCGCCTCTGCCCTATGGATATAAGTATCCACCCACTCATATTGACGCATGTATTCTTCGGTTGTTTTTGACTCTGACTTGACCATCAACAAATGATCGTATCTATCGAAAACGATAAGCGCCGGCTCTTCTTCCATAAGAAGCGCTACTTCATAAGATCGTTCGTTTATTGTAAAATTATATTGGGACTCCGTTCCATCAGCATTGAAAGCACTAAGCGTAACGGGCAGTTGGAATATCGCTTTTGCAGACTCTGTGTTTTGGGTTTGGTCTACACTGACTATGAGTTCTTTAGCTGTAGCATCATAGTCATATGCTAATTCTAAATTAGGGTGCCCTGCTGATAAGTACCACTGATCAAAAAACCAATGAAGATCTAAGCCAGTTACATCTTCAAAAGCCATTCTAAGTTCATCAACTTCTACCGCGCTGTGAACGTTATCGTTTAGATACTTATTCAAGCCTTCAAAAAATGCTTCATCCCCAAGCTCCTTTCTAAGCATATGTAGAACCAAGCCTCCTTTGTTATAAGAATGTCCATCAAACATCTCTTCCTTGTCACCATAACCATAGTGGATGAGTGGATGAGTCCCACTCTGCATGATCGAAGCAAGGTACCCTTGCTTTTCATTATTTCTTTGAAAACCCGCAGCATCTAAACCATACTTGTGCTCTTGCCACAGATGCTCGCTATAATTGGCAAATCCTTCCTGCAAAGTTAGATTCGCCCAACTTTCAACTGTTACTAGATCACCAAACCAGTGATGAAACAATTCGTGGGCTACGATGAAATCATTGTCATCATCTATCAGCTCTCTATCTGTTTTTTGGATAAAGTCTCCAAAGATGACCGCAGTAGTATTCTCCATTGCACCAGAGACATAATCTTTTGTGATGATCTGACTATACTTGTCCCATGGATATGGATAGTCCAACACATCAGAAAAGTAACTAATCATCTCTGGTGTATGTGCAAAGATTTGTTTCGCATATGGTTCGTACTCTTTCTCAACGTAGTATTCTAATAAGAGGCCATCAACTTCTTCTGTAACAACTGCAAAGTCTCCAACTGCGATCATCACCAGATATGGAGCATGAGGCATATCCATTTTCCAAGTATCTGTTCTTGTTCCTGCATTGGACTTAGAAGAGATCTTTGTTCCATTAGAAAGCGTGACGAACTTTTCTTCAACAGTGATGCTAATCTGATGTGTCAGCTGCTCGTTAGGCTTATCAATCGTTGGAAACCACTTTGAGTTGTGCTCTGTCTCTCCTTGGGTCCAGATTTGTCTGGGCTTGTTCGCTTCTTCTCCTCTTGGGTTTATAAAAAACAAACCTTTATCACTTGTGATCGCAGCACTTCCTCCTTCTGGCATAGCCGATGGTTGAGCCACGTAGTCAACTGTTAGCACGACTGTTTGATCACGATTATATATTTGCTCAAGATCCACGACGAGTTTTGATCCGTTATATTCATATTCTAAGGTCTTTCCTACTGCATCAAAAACATCAAAAATTTCAAACCCCTTGGCATCCAATGTCAATGTCTTCTGATCATAGAAGTAAGGTTTGAGTTGTAAGTCCGCCCGGCCAAACACTCTTTCGTTGGTCCAATCAAATCGCAAATCCAAATCCATGTGGAGTAGATCCCATTCTCTATCAGCGGCAGCGTTGTACGTCGGAAGTTTGTAATCTCTGGGTGCAGTGACAACGAGTTCGTCCAGTGTACGCTCTTCTGTATATTCTTCGTCTATACCCGCATCATAGATCTCGTCTTCATCTTCTTCTGAAGCAACAATATCTGTTATTTCCTCTTTCTGAGTGATGGCATTCTTCTGCGTACTACAAGCTGATATAAAACCAAGAAGTGATATGAAAATTATATTCTTAAGCATATTCTAATCTAGGATAAAAGTTGTTTAACAATAGACGCTAGTGTTTTGCCGTCAGCTTGGCCTGCGACTTTTTGAGATGCTACACCCATGACCTTACCCATATCTTTCATTCCTGAAGCTCCTGTCTGAGCAACAACCTCTTTTATAATTGTCGTGAGCTCTTCTTCACTCATTTGTGCTGGCAAGAACTTTTGTATTACTGCTATCTCTTCTTCTTCCACTTTTGCAAGATCTGCTCTTCCTTGCTTTGTATATATATCGAGTGAGTCTTGTCTTTGCTTTACCAGCTTTTGCAATAGCTTGATCTCTCCTGCTTGGTCTAACTCTTTACCACTTCCATCAGTCTTTGTTAAAACAATGGCTGCTTTGATGGCACGGATACTTCTCAGTGCTGCTTGATCTTTACTTTTCATGGCAGCTTTTAACTGCGTCATGACATTTGCTTCTAAACTCATCTGTTATTGATTATCGATTGTATTAGTTAATTCTATGAAGTCTTCAAGAGACAAATGTTCTGGCCTCTTGGTCATAATATCTAAATTGAAAAGCGCTTCATCCTTTATCAGAGGTTTCAACGTATTGCGCAGCATCTTTCTTCTTTTGCCAAAAGAACTTTTTACTATTGTTTTAAACAAACTACGATCGCAAGGAATCGTATAATCCTCTTTTCTTTCTAACAGAAGAATAGCGCTGGTCACCTTAGGTGCTGGAAAGAAAGATCCTGGGCTAACCGTAAAAAGCACCTTAGCGTGATAACTAGCTTGGAGCAAAACACTGGTAACACCATATACCTTAGATCCAGGCCCTGATGCAATCCGTTCTGCTACCTCCTTTTGAAACATACCAATAACCAAAGGCACACAATCTTTGTACTTATCTATTCTGAACAGAATCTGGCTGGAGATGTTATAAGGGAAATTGCCGATGACATTGTACTCCTCTCCACCAAAAGCCTTCTCCAGCGGAAACTTTAAAAAATCCTTTTGTATCAACTGAGATTCATCAAGGCTGTATTCTTGTTGTAGATAATGGACCATATCCCAGTCCGCTTCTACTGCTTTGAAGTTGAGATCCTTTTGTTTTAACAGATACTTGGTCAGAGCGCCCTTCCCAGGGCCAACTTCAAGCATGTTATTACCGTGACGTCTGGCCAACATCTCATCAACTATGCGCTGACTGATTGACTCGTTTATCAGAAAATTCTGCCCGTAGGACTTCTTAGGCCTCAATACTTGAATGTTAGTATGCAAAAATCACTCTTTTTACGTTAGCATAAAAGTCTTATTGATATATGGTAGTTCCCGATATCGATCGAGCATCCACCAATTTTAGTAGTAGTATATTCGTGGTTTATAAATAGAGGGATATGAGTAAAGTGAAATTAGGTCTAACGATAGGAGATATCAACGGTATCGGTCCAGAGGTAATCATCAAAGCACTAAGCAATGATATGTTACTCAACGAGTGTATCCCTATCATCTATGGCTCTTCTAAAGTCATGGGATATCACAAAAACATCGTTAAAGACCCCAACTTTCACTTTAGTAGCATCAACCGAACAGACCGAGCTACTTCTGGTAAGATCAGCCTCATCAACTGCTGGCAAGACAGTGTAACCATCAACTTGGGTGAAGCAACAGAAGATGGCGGCAAGAGCGCTTACATAGCTTTGGATAGAGCCGTGGATGATCTTAACAAAGGATTCATAGACGCCTTAGTTACAGCCCCGATCAATAAGCATGCTATGAAAATGGCCAACTTCCCGCACATCGGCCATACTGAGTATGTTGCAGATCAGTCTAAGATGCTGGGCAAGGAGCTAATGATGTTGATCTCTGACCAACTCAAAGTTGCTGTACTCAGTAGCCATATACCCATAAGAGACGCAGCGCAGGTGGTGACAAAAGATCGTATCAAAGAGTGCATCAAGGTGCTTCATAACTCCTTAAAACAAGACTTTGGCAAGGAAAAGCCCACCATAGCTGTTTTGGGATTAAATCCACACGCAGGAGAAAGTGGAGAGATTGGTAGTGAAGAAGTAGAGATCATCAGACCCGCTATCCTTGAGCTTAAGAAAAAAGGCATCCTGGTAAGTGGACCATATTCTGCAGATGGCTTCTTTGGTAACTCAAATTATAAGAAGTTCGATGCTGTCTTGGCTATGTACCACGATCAAGGATTGATCCCGTTCAAAACATTATCTTTTGGATCTGGTGTAAACTTCACATCCGGGCTTCCTGTCATCAGAACATCACCTGATCATGGCACTGGATATGAGATCGCAGGACAGAATATTGCAGATGCATCATCCATGAGACAAGCGATATACGCAGCTATCGATATATTCAGATCACGCGCTGATCACAAAGAGATGCACAAGAGTAAAGTGGAGAAGCTTGAGATAGAAAGCGCAGGAGAGATCGTTTAAAACTGTAGTATTTTCACTTAAGTGATATGATCATAAGAGTTAGTAAGTTCACATTGTGATTAGCGTTTTTAGAAAGAATGACGTAGCCAACATCTTCTTGCTGCTACCTTATACTATACTACTACGGGTGTATAGCTTGACCCATCCTACGGCTTATCAACTGACAGATATTGATCCTGTCTGGTTGACTAACTTCTATGGCGTTGTCTCGTCTCCTATCGTACAATCAATTATTGCCATCTTATTGATTTTTGGCCAAGCGGTTATCATAAATCTATTGGGCAATCGTCATCACATATTTCGCACGCCAAGTGCTTTAGGTGGTATGTTATATATCCTCTTGGTCAGTGCGATCCCAGAGCTTCAAGTTTTATCTCCGGCATTGATAGGTGTTACCTTTTTGTTGATCTCTATCTACAATGTCTTTACTACGTACAAACAGACAGTGGCGGCTTCGAGTATATTCAATGCTGCTTTGTCTTCAGCCGTTGCAGCCATTATATATCCACCTTTCTTCATCGCTATGATAACCATCTTTATAGGTCTATCCATGATGCGTAATTTTAAGATGATCGAGAGATTTCAATTTGTCGTCAGCTATGGTTCGATGTTATGGATCGTGGGTGTTCTACTCTTTTACTTTGATCTGCTTAATCTCTCGATGTTCAACAAGGTGATGCCACCAGGTGCCCTTTCGGAAATGAATTATACAGATACAAAGACACTTTGGACGCTTGGTGTTACGCTTTTCTTGATCCTGATATCTCTTGGCAACTACTATAGTTACGTTAAGAAGAAAGGTATAGATGTCAGAAAAAAAATCAGCTTCTTTTATTGGTTGCTGGCAAGTTCTCTTGTAGCTCTTCTGGTCTTTCGCTTTATAGATTATCAGCACTTCTACTTCCTAGCGTTGTCTCTTTCATTGTTCGTTTCTATGGCCATATTGCTGATTAGAAATATCGCTCTTGCTGAGCTTTTACACTTGGTTCTTCTGGGCTGTGTTTTCTATTATCAGTTTGGAGATGGGCTTGAGCTCGGATTTTAAGTAGTTTTTAACACCAAAGCGTCTCGTTAAAGAAGTATTAAGCTCTAAAACACTGAGTATATATATATCTATCTTTGATATCGACGTTATAAATCGACACCTCCCGAGATATTTAAAAATCACCTTTTGGCCTAACTAGAAAAATCTGATGAGACTTATTGCATTTATTTGGTTACTACTTCCCTTCTCTTTATTCGCTCAAGAGCTCACTCCTGTTCAGTGGTCATTTGACGTAAGTGAGATTAATGATCAAGAATACGAGCTTGTCTTTAAAGCTGATATCGATAAAGGCTGGACGGTTTATTCTCAGTATATAGATGAAGGAGGACCAGTCCCAACAACGATTACTTATGAAACAGAAGGGCTTGAGACCATAGGTAAAAGCACAGAAGAAGGTTATAAGAAAGAGGGCATGGATGACATCTTTGAGATGAATGTCATCAAGTTCTTCGATTCAGAACCATATACCATCAAGCAAAAGATCAAGAAAGGAGATCTGACCACTGTGTCTGGCTACTTAACCTTTATGTGTTGTGATGATGAGAGATGTCTTCCACCTACAGACATCGACTTTTCTATAGATGTATCCACGGCTGCGTCTAAAAGCCCTAAAAAAGATAGAGCAAGTGTAACAACTCCAAAGGTTATCGAAAAAAAGGAAATTGAAAAAGAAAAGGAAAGCCTCGCGAGCTCATCCGCTTCCATTAATAAGACACCACCACCTGCAATAAAGAACAACGTAACAAACAAGGCTTTAGTAAAGCCATCTTGGGTAAAAGCACCGGATGATGGCACGCCAATTCATTGGAGTTTTGGCATTCAAAAAACGGGAGAAGTAACATATGATCTGCTCTTTAAAGCGGACATCGATAAAACATGGAATGTTTACTCACAATTCATCGGAGATGGAGGTCCTGTCCCAACAGAGATCGTCTATGAGTCCAAAGATGGTGTTGACTTAGTAGGAAAAAGCGTAGAGTCCGGAGCAAGAAAAGAAGGACTAGATCCAATCTTCGGTATCAATGTCATCAAGTTCTTAGATAAGGAGCCTTTTACAATCAAGCAGAGTATCACATCTAATCCAAATAGTAAGATCATCAGTGGATATCTCACCTATATGGCATGTGATGATTCTCATTGTCTAGCACCGACTGATGTACCTTTTTCTTTTGATCTTACTAAAGGCATAGCAGTACAAGAGTCAGCGACTGTTGTTACACCAGTAGACGGAAATGATCCTGGAAACAATAGCGCTTCGTCCGACAACTCGTTTGCCATAGTGGGCAATACTATAGATCAAACCCGACCAAAGTTAAGAACTACTCATGCTGAACCTCTTACTAATTGTGGAAATGAAGACACAAGAGACTCTAATATGTTCTGGATGTTTCTATTTGGATTTCTCGGAGGACTCTTTGCCTTGTTAACGCCTTGTGTGTTTCCAATCATCCCGATGACGGTTAGCTTTTTTACAAAAGATACAAAGCGCAAAGGATGGGTCAGTGGACTTATCTATGCCGCATCTATAGTTGTTATATATGTCACAATTGGATTGTTGATAACTGCACTCTTTGGAGAAGAGGCACTCAATAGTCTTTCCACTAACTGGATCGCCAACACTTTGTTCTTTATCATCTTCGTCTTTTTTGCCTTTTCATTTTTTGGTTTTTATGAGATTACTTTGCCCAGTTCTTGGTCAACTAACTCGGATAAGATGGCAGACAAAGGTGGCCTACTGGGTATCTTCTTTATGGCCTTTACATTGGCACTGGTTTCTTTCTCTTGTACAGGGCCCATCATCGGTGCAGCACTTGTAGAGTCTGCTTCTAATCAAGTAGGACCATTCATAGTGATGCTAGGTTTTTCACTAGGACTTGCGATTCCATTTGGTTTATTCGCTGCCTTTCCTGCATGGCTTAATAGCTTGCCTCAATCTGGTGGCTGGATGAACTCAGTGAAAGTAGTACTTGGTTTTATCGAGTTGGCACTAGCATTTAAGTTTTTAACCGTAGCTGACTTAACAAGTCACTGGGGTTTATTGAAGTATGAAGTATTCTTAGGCATATGGATTATAATTGCACTTGCCATGGCCGCTTACGGTATGGGCTGGTTGAAGTTTCCACATGATAGCCCTATTAAGAAGATAAGCCCACGTAGATGGGTGTTCACTTTTGCATCGCTACTATTCGCTGGATATCTTGCTACAGGATTTATCTATAACGATGAAATCAAAAGTTACAACCCGCTTGGGTTGATGAGTGGTATAGCTCCTCCAGTAAGTTATAATCTTTTTTTAGAAGATCCTGCTAAGGACTTGGACAGTGATATCAAATCAAGGTATCCTTCTTTTGGAAAATGTGCTAACAATATAGATTGCTTTAAGGACTATTTTGAAGGTCTAGCTTATGCTAAAGAAGTAGGTAAGCCTATCTTCTTAGATCACACCGGACATGGATGTGTAAACTGTAGACGGACTGAAGACAACATCTGGTCCGATGATAGAATCAGAAAGATGCTCAATGACGACTTTGTTCTGGTATCACTCTATGTAGATGATCGAGAGAAGCTAGAAGAGATTCTAATCTCATCTAAGCGACAAAAGAAGCTTAGAACAATAGGAAACCGTTGGGCAGACTTTCAAATTGTAAACTTTGATCAAATCTCACAACCGCTTTATGTAATGGTTACGCCACAAGAAGAAGTGGTTACAATGCCAAGAGAATATAAAGAAGGCATCGAAGATTACTATGACTATCTAAACTGTGGCCTACAGACGTTTAAGTCTATATCTATGAAGTAGTCCAATCTTAGAAATGTTCGCTACTGGGCGAAGTCTATCTTTACAATGTTAACAACATAACTTTTTTGACTCGGAACAAGTAGTTCTGTAGAAGAGATTTGATAAGCATCCCCAAACCTAAGGCGCAAGTTTTGATACTCCGTACTCAATACACTGGTTCTTTTATAATTTCCTGTTCCATCCAGTATGTACTCGCTGACAGTGCTATTGTTCGTAATCTCATCATTATAGATTAGCCGTAACCTGCTTGGTGTAATGAAGGGATAGAAAGATGAGAAAGCAGCGTCGTCATTTTGTGAAAACTGCTTCTTATAAAAAACTTGGTGCCACTCTTCCTTGTTTGCTTTGTTGATCGAAACCAAGATTAGATCATCTCTGTAGTGATCACTCCAAGCTCCTGTACCAAAGTTAGAACTAGATGTTTGTCCATAGCCTCCTACGCCTCCACCCCTTCTGCTCACATCATAAGCTACTTCAAAAGCTATGATAGGAGTTCCATCGGCCTTCCATATCACCTCTGCCACTTGAAAGTTTTCCATTCTTCCTTTGTTGCGCTCTCCATATACTTCAAAGTATAACTCTTCATCAAAAGGAATAAAATCAAACCGTTGTTGATCAAAAGACTCGCTGTCTCCAGATAACCAAAAGTATCCTGTGCTTTCATCAGAACGTTTTTCATCATAAAGACCTGCAACACCTATGGAGTTGTTTTGATTATTGATAGAAAAAAGCAAATCTTGACAGACGATATCTTCCAGAGGTATAAGCACATCCTGAACTCGATCTGAACCATAAGGGAACTCATATATGTGTGCTACGTGATTTGCTTTTTTGCCTTTAGAGTTATTTTGCTCGGCAAACATATAGAAAGACCCTGCATCACTCATTCCAAAATCAAGAATCTCATTGTAGAGGTTGAGTCCTTGAAACCTGAACTTTGCATCATTGATAAACTTCTTCTTCCCTATGTCGACTGTGACAAGCCTTAACTCGTCATCATCAAGTATCTTATACAAAGCTATTTTAGACTCATCCTCAGATAGCACGGCTTCTAAGTTGAGCCCATTCCAATCTTTTTCATTATTAGTGATTGTTACAGAATCTACACGGATCGCTTCGTTATTAAAGATGTCAAGCTTCGTTATATCTCGTCCTTCTGATCTATATCCATAGATCACTGCAAATGCCGTGTCAAGATTGACAACCTCATATAGATAACATCTCTTTTCGTCTAGATTGATCTGGCGCTCACTTTGAAAAACCAAATTCTCATCATACAGCAAGACTTGGCGCTCGGTCCCCTTCTCTTTATAAAAGAGAATGCGGTCGTCGATCTTACCGATGATGTCATAAGCAACATTGTTACGGATGCTGATATCAGGAGATATAGTTACCTCTTGACCCCTTAGAGACAATGAGATAAAAAGAATTGCTACTATGAAAAGGAATGCGTTCTTTATGTACATGCATATGACTTATCCACCTAAGATAAGCCAATCTATTCTTAAGGGCAATATATAAAAGCCAGAGTCACTCTGCTATGTTGCCAAGACTGATTCTTCAGCCTCTTCTGCAATGATATCCTCAACTAAGTCGACATCTTCCCCATCTACGTCAAGCAGCTCTACCTTAAGGTTGTCTATTATGAATCTTTGGCGCTCCGGTGTATTCTTACCCATGTAGTAAGATAAGATATCGTTGATATCAGTATTCTGCGATAAGTATACTGGCTCTAAACGGATATCTTCACCGATGAAACCACCAAATTCATCAGGAGATATCTCTCCTAGTCCTTTAAACCTTGTGATCTCTGGCTTGCCTCTCAGTTGATCGATAGCTTCCATTTTTTCAGCTTCGCTATAGCAATAGAAAGTCTTCTTCTTGTCCCTAACCCTAAAGAGCGGTGTTTCTAATATGTACAAGTGCCCCTGCTTTACAAGATCAGGAAAGAACTGCAAGAAAAAAGTAAGCAACAACAAACGGATGTGCATACCATCTACATCGGCATCAGTTGCTATCACTACCCTATTATATCTGAGTCCATCTATACCGTCTTCTATATTGAGCGCATGCTGCAGAAGATTGAACTCTTCATTTTGATATACAATCTTCTTGGTCATGTTATAACAGTTAAGCGGCTTACCCCTTAGGCTAAATACCGCTTGAGTTTGCACATTGCGCGCTTTGGTTATAGAACCACTTGCACTATCTCCCTCCGTTATAAATATGGTTGAATCAAGTGTTCCGTCTTTCTTCTTATCATTAAGATGGATGCGACAATCTCTTAGTTTCTTGTTGTGAAGATTCGCTTTTTTTGCGCGATCATTAGCCAGCTTTTTAACGCCAGCAATCTCCTTACGCTCACGTTCCGATTGTTGTATTCTTTTTAAAAGGGCTTTTGCCGTGTCTTGGTTTCTATGTAGGAAGTTATCTAGCTCTTTTTTCACAAAGTCCAAGACAAAAGATCTCATGGTAGCACCCTCTGGAGCTACATTTTGAGACCCTAATTTTGTCTTTGTTTGAGATTCAAAAACAGGCTCTTCAACCCTTACAGATATAGCTCCTATGATCGAAGTCTGTATATCTCTGGTATCATAGTTTTTACCAAAGTGCTCTCTAATCGTTTTTACAATTGACTCTCTAAATGCCGCAAGGTGCGTACCCCCTTGTGTTGTATTTTGTCCATTGACAAATGAGTAATACTCCTCTCCATATTGGTTGGCATGGGTTAATGCCATCTCAATGTCATTTCCTATAAGATGAATGATCGGATACCTATTGGTCTCTCGGTTTGTTTTGTTCTTCAACAGATCTAGCAAACCATCTCGAGAGTAGATTACCTTCTTGTTGAATCGTAGCTTAAGACCAGCATTGAGATATGCATAATTCCAAAGTTGGTTTTCTATATACTCACTTCTAAATTTGTAATTTTTGAAGATCGATAGGTCAGGCCGAAATTTTATAATCGTACCATTCACCTCTTTTGATTTTACAATCCGAGACTCCTTGATCAGCTCTCCTCTTTCAAAGAGTGCTGTTTTTGTTTTGCCATCTCTTACCGCTTGAACGGTGAATTCATCAGAAAGAGCATTCACAGCTTTGGTACCAACACCATTTAAGCCTACTGACTTTTTAAAGGCCTTAGAATCATACTTTCCTCCTGTGTTGATCTTAGATACACAGTCTACCACCTTTCCAAGAGGGATCCCTCGTCCATAATCTCTGACATGAACCTCTCCATCAACCACTTCTATAAGCAGTTCTTTCCCATGACCCATCACAAACTCATCTATAGAGTTATCTATGATCTCTTTGATCAACACATATATCCCATCGTCCTGAGCTGAGCCATCACCTAACTTACCGATATACATACCTGGCCTTAGTCTGATGTGTTCTTTCCAGTCGAGGGACCTGATGTTATCTTCAGTATAGTTTATCTCGCTCATGTATCGATTTAAAGATTAAATATTAACTGCATTTATTACCAACGCTGTATCAATGGTTTATGTGCAGAATGACAAAAATATGAAACACTAAGTTTATCGCAAAAGATTGAGAGAATAGAGAACAGGATTTTCTCTTTTTCGTCGATTAACAGGTACTGATCGGCGAAGATCTGGTGTGGATTGGTATCTTGCGTCCATATTTGCAGACATGATACTTGATCTTATTGCCGCTTTATTAATCTCTTATGGGTTTTATCGCGGCTTCTCAAATGGCCTTATTGACACAATCGTAGATACATTATCTATTCTTGTTGGTATCGTCATCGCACTGAAGTTTTCGCCACAGTTGATATCATATCTTCAGAATGTGGTCAATATCAATCCAGCATTTGAGTTTATTCTTGGCTTTTTGATCATCTTTTTTGCTGTGATGCTTCTTTTGAGGTTTATCGCTGACAAAATGGAAGATCTCCTCAAAGCGATAAAGATCAACTTCATTAATCAAATCGCAGGAGGGCTTTTACTCGGGTTCGTATTTGCTTTCTGTATCGGTCTTCTATTATTGCTTCTTACTAATCTTAAGATTCTTAACGCAGATTTTGCTGAGCAGTCTACACTTTATGAACACTTGATCACTTTGAGTCAAGAAGGTGGATGGGTAGTAGATAGTTTTAAGAATCTCTTCTCTGAGTTTTGGTCGAAGTTTATGTCTACAATAGACTCTGTTAAAGAAAACCTGGACAAATAGCCCTACAAATAGTCTTCGTACTGTTCGTAGTATGAACTGAACGCATCTTTTATAATGCGATCATTAAGGCCATAATCTTCCAGATTATAGACATGCTTTCCATACTTGTTCTTCTTATGCTCGATACAGTATGCTTTGGCTAACTGAGTGTGCTCATCGGACCAAGTAAGGCCAAGTTCTTTGTAAATATTCTGAGCAGTTAGAATAGGATCTTTGACAAGGTCCTTATACTTGACATCTACAAACTGATCTTGGTTTTCATCTTTATATGCTTGGCAGTACTTAACCAAGCGCTTATTTTTTCTGAGCCAGTGCTGACCTATCTCGTATGGCTTGCTACTCGGCTGAAACATCTTTTTGCTATAGTGCATCATGCTGCAGTAACTCGCCATGGTTTCTACAGGATCCCGATGCATGTGTATGATACGAGTATTGGGAAATACTGTTGAAAAGTCATCCAAGTACTCCATGTGATGCGGGCTTTTCAATAGAAAATGATGCTTAGCTGGCATCCGCCAATTCAAAAGCTGTAACCACATCTTCAGGTCTTCATAGGCAGGCTTTTGGTCCTGCTCCTCTAACCATCTACTATAATTGGGTGTATCAAAGATCGCCTCAAGAATACTACTCATAAAGCAATGCTCCATCAAAGCGACCTCCTCATCTAAACTATCATGATTAAGTGCATGTATAGCTTTAAACTCTGGATTAATATAGTTGAGGGCTTTGTGTCCAACCCAAGCTAACTTCTTACCATGGTACGTCTTCTTCTTTGATGTAGGTACTGGGTTGACAATCTCCCAAGAGATCACACCCCTAAACTCCGGAAGCGCCCCGAGTAACCTCTGTAAAAAGGTAGTACCCGTTCTTTGAAGACCTGTGATCAATACAGCTGGTGGTAGGTCCTTCTTTATCGAGTTATCTTCTTTAATCCAGTACTGCGCCCAAAGTCTATTGACAAGGTTTTGAACAACTTTCTTTCGGTATAAAAAAGCGCCTAAAGGATGAAAGTTAGTGTTTTCGTTAATGTCCTTTAAAGCAAGAGCCATTGGCTCCCTCCAAAACTCAGTACCAAAGTCACTAAGACCTGTAGACTCTTTAGCTTCATTTATAAGCTCCTCTATCACCAATGGTCGATCTGTGTATGATGACAGCATCGCATTTGCTATCCTTACCCCAATGGGAAAAGAAAACTCACTCGACTTATACCGTGCATCAGGACTCATCTGAGTATCTAAAGTTAAAGCTTGGGGGTTAACTGACATAAATATCTATACGGCAACATCGTAATCACGAAGCGCATCATTAAGGGACACTTTTTTATCTGTTGAAGGTTTACGTTTTCCTATAATCAAGGCACAATTTACATTATAAGATCCAGCTTTAAACTCTTTCGTATAGCTTCCAGGGATAACAACACTTCCCGATGGTACGTAGCCTTTGATTGTCTTTGGCTCGTCTCCAGTAACATCTATGATATGAGTTGATTTTGTTAAAGTAACTCCGGCTCCTATAACTGCTTCTTTTTCAACCCTAACTCCTTCAACGATAATACATCTGGATCCAATAAAGCAATTGTCTTCTATAATGGTAGGTGTTGCTTGTAACGGCTCTAATACGCCACCGATACCAACGCCACCAGACAAGTGAACATGTTGCCCGATTTGTGCACAAGAGCCCACAGTAGCCCAAGTATCTACCATGGTGCCTTTACCTACCCAAGCGCCGATATTGACATAACTAGGCATCATGATAACGCCTGGTTCTAGGTATGAACCATGTCTCGCGATACCATGTGGTACAACTCTAACTCCTTTGGCTTTGAAGTCTCTCTTTAACGGGATTTTATCATGAAACTCAAAAGGGCCCACTTCGATAGTTTCCATTTTTTGGATCGGAAAGTAAAGAACTACTCCTTTCTTTATCCAATCATTGACCTTCCATCCATCTGATGTAGGCTCTGCAACTCTAACATTACCAGCATCTAGTTCATCTACCAGAGATCTAACCGCTGCTTTATATTTTTCTTGATCTAAAAGGGAACGGTCGTCCCATGCCGCTTCAATCTTCTTTCTTAATTCTTCCATTATTTACTTTTTACATGATGATTCTAAAAGCTATAAGCTGCGCAAGGCTTCCTATCAGGTATCCGCCATATACTTCTTGCGGCTTGTGGGCATTAAGAAACAATCTAGCGCTACCAACACAGCCCGCTACAAATACACTTATTAGAGGCATAAAAATAGAAGAAACTCTATACCCACCAATGCCAAGTATGTCTATATCGATGAAAGACTTTTCTTGCGACAAAAGCAAAATCCCTACTCCAACCGTAAATGAACTAACACCAATGGTATGGAGGCTTATTTTGGTGAAGTTATTGATGAAAAAAGCCAGGCCAACTGACAATGTGATACCCAGTGCTACGAACCTCAAAGAGTCCGGAAAGCTGACATTGTTATAAATATTGATAAAAAACCAGATGTAAAGAGACAGTGTGATGATCAGTGGTGCTATTCTATCTTCCCTTTTCTCCATCTTGAAGCCAGATATCATCTTTAAACCAACCAGCATCGCTATACTAACCCCAGGGAAAAGGACCAGAAGAAAAAAGTTCATGATCAACATCGCACCAATAGCTCTGCTATCATTGATATAGTAAGCATATCGATCTATAAAGTAGGCTAACACCACTAGCGCGTAGACCAGAAACAAGGGATGAAATACAAGGGATATAGCGTTGGCTAAAAATCTCACGGTACAAAGATATACCGATCACGTTCTTTGGCTATTATGTTTGTGTATTCTTCATGATTTATACGTCTTAAGAGTGTTATGACTAAGCACATGTTATTATTCTTTTTGGTAGTTGGTGGCTTCAACACTTGTTATGGACAAAGTGACTATGATGAGACCCTGTCTAAAATGCATGATACTAAGCTCATCAAGAAGGATATAATCGAAGAAATAAAAATCAACGGACAGGTAGTCTCTGCACTAATTACCGAAGGGGATACACTCATTTTCGCTAATCTGGGCAATGTCAATGTCTCTTCTCCTCGTACCTTTCAGTCCAGAGCAGACTATCTCAGATACCTCAAGTATAGACGATATGCAGCCAAAGTTTACCCATACGCAAAGCAATCGATCAGAATCTTTCGTGAGGCAGAGCATGTTACCAACACCATGAAAAAGAGGAAACGCAAGAAGTATTTGCGAAAGCTATCCAAAGAGCTTCAAAAAGAATTTGAGGTGCCGCTCAAGAAACTTTCTAAGACGCAGGGAAAAATACTCGTCAAAATGATAGAGCGAGAACTTGAAACGCCTATGTTTGATTTGATAAAGATGACACAAGGAAAACTAAAAGCGTTTTACTGGAATCAGTCGAGCAAGCTTTATGGTTATCGGTTGAAACATGGGTATGTTTTGGGCCAGAACGAGATACTTGATGTTGTCCTTCAAGACTTCGATATCTCTCATGATATACATCAGTAACTCTTATGTCCTTTTTTTCGATTCAACCACAACTACCAGATACACACAGCCATCAAGGTGAAGTAAGTTGGAAGTGTCCTTCAAATATTGCACTTATAAAGTATTGGGGAAAGAGGCCTGTGCAACTTCCTGAGAATGCCTCCATCAGTTTTACTTTGGATAATGCACACACCGTCACAAGTGTAAACTATCAACCTCGAAGTACTTCTGAAAAATGGGTTCAGTTTTTATTTGAAGGAAAAGAAGAAGAAAGCTTCGAAAAGAGAATCGTAAAGTACCTAAACTCTATAATAGATGACATACCATGGATTGGACAAATAGCTTTTAAAATAGAAAGTGAAAACTCGTTTCCTCACTCTTCTGGTATTGCCTCTTCTGCTTCAAGTATGGGTGCATTGGCGTTATGTCTTTGTGATATTGAAAAAAAATTATTCGGTTTAAAAGACGAAGCTCTATTTAGAAAAAAGGTTTCGTTTTTGTCGAGACTCGGTAGCGGTAGTGCTTGTCGGTCTATCTATCCACATATCGCAGCATGGGGCCCTTCAGAGATGATACCAGAGAGCTCTGATCTTTATGCCATCCCAATCGATTATCTTGATGAAGTGTTTACCAATTTTCATGATGACATACTGATCGTAAGTGATCAAGAGAAGGCTGTTTCTTCATCTGCTGGCCACGCGCTCATGGATACCAATATCTTTGCAAGCAAGCGTTACGAACAAGCAGGTACTCACATGAAGTCGTTACTCGAATCAATGAAAGTTGGTGACCTCACATCTTTTGGAAAGATCGTAGAAGATGAGGCATTGACACTGCACGCCTTGATGATGTGTTCGGACCCTTCTTATATCCTGATGGAACCAAACACCTTAGAAGTAATAAAAAGAATTAGAACATTTAGAAAGGAGGCTGGCCTACCCCTTTTCTTTACACTGGATGCCGGACCCAATGTTCACATACTTTATCCACACCATATAAAAACCGAAGCTACTGCGTTTATAAATAGTAGTCTTCTATCTCTGTCTCACGAAGGCAGAATCATAAAGGACCAAGTTGGTCAAGGACCTGTCAAATTAAAATAGCTTGATTAAGAAAACGCTATATATCATTCTTTTTTCCTTTGTCGCACTTATGTCGTCTTATGCGCAGGACATAATCAATCCAGACTTTGATAAAAAGGTCGATGGCATGATTGGGTATCAAGTGCCGACGATTAGCGTAGAAAAGGCAGTTAATGATAGCCTACAGGGCTATATCTATCTTGATGCCAGAGAGAAAGAAGAGTATAACATAAGTCATATACCTGACGCTAAATATATCGGTTATGACAACTTTGACTTGTCAACCATCTCCGACCTGCCAAAAGACAAACCTTTGATCGTCTATTGTTCTATAGGTTATAGGAGTGATAAGATTGGCGAAAAATTAGAAACAGCTGGTTTTACAAATGTTTATAATCTATACGGGAGTATCTTCGAATGGGCCAACAGGGGTTTTTTAATTGTGGATAACAATAACAAACCCACCAAGCGTCTACACACCTATAATAAAAAATGGAGCAAATGGGTTGACAATCCTGATATTATAAAAGTCTGGTAAGTCTACTTACCCATTTCTTTTCTATTTCTTGGAATTAGAAATAGTTCTTTTTGTCTTCCATCTAAAAAGTAGAACTTTCCATCTTGATATACACCGTCTTCTTCAAGCATGATACGCACTGGCTTATCGCCCCACTCTTTGACAGGCGTTGCTGCAAATAGCTCGATGGAATAAGCGGTGTTATCATACAGCGGATAATCACCTGACCCTTTTACGCCTCCTTGCTTGTCCCACATACCGATAGTCGGTCCTGCCGCATGACCATGAAACCCTATTGGATGAGTGTAGATAGAAGCATTGAGCCCTTCCGACTTTGCTTGATCTAAAGATCTTTTTAGAATTTCATTTCCACTTAACCCCTTTTTAAAATTAGAAGTCAGAATGTCTTGTACTCGGTTTCCATTTGCGAAAGCATCAACCAAACCCGCTGGTGCCTCAGTCTCTCCTGGCCGTAAGACATAGAAGTGTTCTTGTTGGTCCGTGTTCAGCCGAAGATATGTTATACCAAAATCAACATGTACCAGATCACCTGGCATGATAACATCTTGATCAGGTCGCTTACTGAATGATCTTAGAAACTCATTGTTACCCATATCAGATCGCTGCACCGAAACAGATGGATGAAACCATGTGTCCAACCCCAAGTCTTTGACCCGCTGTCTCAACCACCACACAACATCATCTGTTGTCGTGATGCCGGGATGTATCGCCTTTTCAGAAAGCCCTTCTCTTAAGATGAGATGACCTAATCTGCAAATCATTGGATAGACCTCCAGTTCTTTATTGCTTCTTGTTTCTAACCACGCAACAGCTAAACGTTCTGCAGACATGACTTTGCTGTGCATGTTTTCAGATAAGTAAGACATAAAAGACTCATATTCTGTTTTTACAAGTCCATCTGCCAGCCCATAATTATCAGAATAGTTGAGCGCTATCTTATCTGGGTTTTTATCCTTGATGATATTCATGAGTGCTTCCCACTGATCTGGATATACATCGACATTCCATTCACCCTTTAAGAGTCGGCCAACACTGTAGCGTGCGATGGCTATCTTATCAACAGTCTCGCCATTGTCATAAAATACCATTATAGTCCGCCGCCGTGCCGCCAACCAAGTACTGGGCAAAATGGTCTTCATCACTGGATCTTCATTGTACTCTCGAGAGATAATCACCCACATGTCAACACCTTCTCTGCGCATCAACTCAGGCAGAAGGTTATCCAATCGATCCTCAAGGATGTTGTCAATAACTCTCGATTGCTCTTCTACACTTAATACTTGCGGAAGGATATCCTGCGCTGGGGAAAAGATACTCCGTGTTAACACTAATAGTAAGACCAAATACTTCATAATTATCTCGTTGAGTGCATACAATATCGGCATAATATGTAGTTACATCTATGTAAAAAATTAAAAGATGATTAAACACATATTTAACTCTTGCTTGTTCTTAATCTTGGTATCGCTTCTGCCAAGTTGTGGAGGAGATAGCGATGATGTAACAGGCTCTTATAAGATATACAGTTACGGTACAACGAGCTGTGATGATCCAGAGTTCAATCAGTCATTTGAGGTTGATGATGATGGTTGTTCAAATATAAGTGGTGTAGAAGTCTGTATAAGTGGAAACGTTACGCTAAATGCTGATAACACATTCGTTATTAATGCAACGCTTTCTTCAACTGGTTTTTCAGAAGATTTGAGTGGTAGTGGTCAGTATACTGCATCAGGCAATACAATAACCATCTGTGATGATGGAGAATGCATCGATGGTAGAGTTGATGGAGATGAAGTCACGATCTCTATTCCTGCTGAAGATGGATGCATCTTAACTATAAAAGGAAGAAAGTAGGCCTACTTTAATCTACTAGAATCTCCTTCAGTTGTGCGTTTATAAGGTGAATCTCAAAGCCCTTGCTAACACCCTGTGCAAAAGCCTTTTTTCTTAGAGTGTACTTATCATACTTCTCTTTTCTAAGAGAGATATACTTTTCTAAGTGTGCCCG
Source organism: uncultured Saprospiraceae bacterium (assembly GCA_938022935.1). GTDB lineage: Bacteria > Bacteroidota > Bacteroidia > Chitinophagales > Saprospiraceae > JAJRXG01. Next base: position 22,427 of record CALIHL010000153.1, on the reverse strand, counting down.
CAAGGTGTCTTCATAGCCTCCTTCTTCATCTACTTCAATCATGGCTTTTTTGATACAGTAGTCACTTATCTTTCTGATTTTCAGCTCTCTAATGATTCTAACTTTGCCCCAACCCTTTATTCTAAACTTGCCTCTCGCATAGTTCTTGGCATAACGCTCATCGTTAAGGTATCCTTGTTCGATCAGCTCACTCATCACTTCTTCTAACCAATCACCATATATCTTAATAGACAAGAGTTTTGATCTCACCTCTTGGTGACAACGATCTTGATACGTGCAATACCTCTGAAGCTTAACAAGCGCCTCTTCTTTATTCATATGATAATATCAACGCTTAATATACTATTGTAATTTCCAAGATTTCAAGTATTCGTTTTGATTTTGGATATATTAGCATATGCTCGTTAAAACTTTTGCAAGTGCAGTACAAGGCGTAGAAGCACAACTCATCACAGTTGAAGTCAACGCCGGAGGAAATGTCACAGTTGGATCTAACTTCTACCATCTGGTCGGTCTGCCAGATAGCGCTGTAAAAGAGGGCTTCCAACGAATAGAAGCAGCTATCAAGAACATCGGCTATAAGATGTTTCGCTTGAAGCTCGTCGTTAATCTCGCTCCAGCAGACATCCGTAAAGAAGGGTCTGCTTATGATTTGCCAATAGCTCTGGGCATTCTGGGTGCTACGAAGCAACTCGATGCGGATACCTTAAGCGACTATGTCATCATGGGTGAGCTGGCGCTCGATGGTGGACTAAGACCAATTAAAGGCGCTCTCCCGATTGCTATCGAAGCTCGAAAAAAAGGTTTTAAGGGGATGATCGTCCCAAAGCAAAATGCAAAGGAAGCTGCCATCGTCAACGACCTTGAAGTATATGGCATCGAAAACCTTGTAGAGGCTGTAGACTTTCTATCAGGCAATCGTACCCTCAAGGCCACTCATGTAGATACAAGAGAGATCTTTATGGAAGAGCAGGATCAGTTTGCTGTTGACTTTTCTGACGTTAAGGGTCAAGAAAATATAAAGCGCGCCTTAGAAATCTCTGCTGCTGGAGGACACAATGTCATACTCATCGGACCACCAGGCGCTGGCAAGACCATGTTGGCCAAAAGACTACCAGGCATATTACCCCCTCTATCTCTTCGGGAAGCCCTTGATGTAACAAAGATTCATTCTGTTTGTGGCTTGCTAGGGCCAGAGTCATCTCTAGTTTCTTCACGCCCCTTTCGATCTCCACATCACACGATTAGCGATGTAGCTCTGGTTGGAGGCGGATCCAATCCCAATCCAGGTGAGATATCACTTGCCCATAATGGCGTCTTGTTTTTAGATGAACTTCCCGAGTTTAAAAGATCAGTTTTAGAGGTTATGCGTCAACCTATGGAAGAACGAAAGGTGACCATCTCAAGGGCAAAAATATCAGTTGATTATCCCGCCTCATTTATGCTCGTTGCATCTATGAACCCTTGTCCTTGTGGGTATTATAATCATCCTGACAAAGACTGTGTGTGTGGTCCAGGGATAGTTAAAAAATATCTCAATAAAATATCTGGACCACTCTTAGATAGAATCGATCTCCATGTTGAGGTAACACCTGTCAGCTATGATGAGTTAAGTACTAATGAATATAAAAGTGAGACCAGTTCAGATATTAGAAAACGGGTCAATAAAGCTCGTTTGGTTCAAGATGAAAGGTTTAAAGGTTTTCCTGACATATATAGCAACTCACAGATGCCGAGCCGTATGGTTAGAGAAATCTGCCCACTTGATACAGCCTGTTCTGTGCTTTTAAAAACAGCGATGAAGAAATTACAACTTTCCGCTCGAGCGTATGATCGTATTTTAAAGGTGGCAAGAACTTGTGCTGACCTTGCAGCCAGTGAAGGGATTAAGATTGAACACCTCGCCGAAGCGATACAGTATCGAAGCCTTGATCGCGAGGGTTGGGCAGGATAAAGTTCAATTACGTTTATAAAAATACCCGAGTCAACGGGTTGGCTGCTCGGGTCATAAACTATAAATAAAGGTTGGTCTTAACCAAGTCGCTTAGCAACTTCATTCCAATCTATAATGTTGAAAAAGTTGCCCACATAATCCCCTCTTCTATTTTGGTAATTAAGGTAGTAAGCATGTTCCCACACATCCAAGCCTAATATTGGTGTTCCTTTTTTTCCATCGATGTTACTCATCAAAGGATTGTCTTGATTAGGTGTAGAGGTAACGAATAGCTTACCGTCTGCTCCTTTCGCTAACCACGCCCAGCCAGAACCAAAACGTGTCTTAGCTGCTGTACTAAAAGCTTCTTTAAACTTGTCGAATCCTCCGAATGCTGCATTAATAGCATCAGACAAATCTCCACTTGGTGTTCCGCCACCTTTAGGAGACATCACCGACCAGAATAAGCTATGGTTATAGTGACCACCACCGTTATTACGTAGACCCGTATCATCTGGTCCGATTGCCGCTAATATATCTTCTAAAGATTTTCCAACATGACTAGATCCCTCGAGTGCAGTGTTAAACTTTCTTACATAACCAGCATGGTGCTTACCATGGTGGATCTCCATAGTCCTAGCGTCTATGTTTGGAGCAAGGGCATCTAAAGGAAAAGATAAAGCTGGTAGTTCAAACGAGCCTCCTTTAGCCATAACCTTAGAGGCAACCTCTGTCGTCTTTTTAGCTTCTGATTTGCACGCCACCATTGGGGCCAAGGCAGTACCTACCATAAGAGTAGATGTCGCTTTTATAAACTTTCTTTTTTTCATTAACCGTGGTTTAGCTCCAAGGTAATAATAATCAAGAAATATGCTCGAAGGGTTTAACTTATTCTACCAGCTCTATACTCCAGATTATAGAGGGCGCTGATGACTGAGTATGTCGCGGTTCAGTATCGGCTGAACCACTGATATAAAGTGTGCTTCCATCTTTACTAAAAGCCAATCCATGGGGTCGGTTAAGGTTAGCAGAAATAGCAGCGCCTCTTGGTTTAAACCTAAAGCCAGATCCTGCAAAGAGCGATACATCACCACTCATGCTTACGCGAAATACTTTATTGGTACTTGGGCTCGTAACATACAATGAACCATCATGGTATTTTATGTATCCGACCCATTGGAGAAATTCTAGTGGATAGTTCTCTGGACCTAGTGTTGGTATAGTCGCCAATTCACTTGCCGCTCCAGTAGAAGAAACTTTTGTTATCAAACCTTGCTCCGAGTTATGGCTGATGTAAGTTTCCATCTTTATCACCTGTTATACCTCTTGCATGAGGTGCTATAGATACAAACTGACTACTAAGTCCATCTTTATCAATTTTAACAACACTATTGCTGGCTACATCTAAAACAAAGACTTGATCATTTTGATCAACAAAGATGCCATCAACAGATTCTAATTTGAAGCCTCTATTATCATCTTCATTTATAAGGTTACTGACGTTACCTTGTTTATCAATTTTTATCACCTTTCCAGTGTTCAGAACAGCCTGATAAATGTTACCGTCACTATCTATGTCTATACCTCCTAACACTGAAAAAGCCTGGGAATATGCTTGTGCATCACCAACTGGAGAAATTATAAAAACAGGATACTCTGGTTCCCTGTCACTATTGATTTCAGAGATGACATTGTTAGTCGCCATATAGAGGTTATCGGATTCATCTATAGCCAGGCTTCCCATTCCAACCTGTAATGGGAGCGTATGATTTTTAATTAGATTGTTTTTTATAATTTTAAAAGGACTTGTTGATTTTAGAAAAGCCTCAGTAAAAACTTCTTTGTTCTTAGGCACAGAAAGAACAGATACGATATAAGATTCTTGTGACGTGATTTTGTCTCCTTCGGTATCTGTAAAATTAGAATTTAGAACCAGGCCTTGTACAGTAAAGATATCATCTGGAGTGGCGCGTTCATATGAGCTAGAAGATTGAGCAGAGCTAAGATCAAAAGATGTTGCGACGGCCGACTTCGTCAGAAAGACTCTATACTCCAACACATCATTCGTCTCTGCTTGTTTTTCAAAGTTGACCTCTATGTCAGAAGCGTTCCCGCTATTCCCATTGTCTAAAACTTTAATCTCTGAGATGTTAGCCAAAGACTGTAGCGGTTGTTCTTCTACTGATTCAGAACATGCAATTTGCAGGAGAACCGCTCCAATGAGAGTTAAAAGTTTGATAGAGAAGGATAACGTCTTTTGACTATTCATATAAGTTGACTTCGTTCTTAGAATAGAACGAAGGTCAGTGATCATATGATGCCAGAAAAACTTGCCAATACTAGACTAACTGTCTGACTTAGGACACGTAACCCTCTGCCGCAATAGCTTTATCAGCAATCATTCTTTTTAATTCTTTCACATTCACCAAAGGATAACTACAGAACTTATTAAGTCCAGCGATAAAGCCTTCTTGTAGCTCTGGCTTTACAAACGAGCCAACGGCCTCCAAGGCACTCGTTCGAATGCGCTCATTCGCTCCTCTTAGATATACCTTTAGCATCGCCTCTTTTAATTCAGAAGGATGCTTTTGTGTTCTCAAGTAAACAGATTCTGCCATGAAGGTGTCTATCAAGATATCCGCCAGATTCATCAGTATCTCTTGCTCGTGCTTGAGATCCAGCTTGCCACCCATCGCTTGCTGTCCTACGGAACCTACAAGCATGAGTGCTACCTTCTTAAAGTTGGAGATCGCCTTTTCCTCATGAGTTTTATACTCATACTGTCCGTTCTTTCCTGTAAGTAGTTCTTGCTGTACTTTCATAGCAGCAGTAGCAAAATCAAACTGACCCTTCATCGCTCTTTTGAAGATAAGACTCATCATCAACATTCTGTTGATCTCATTAGTCCCCTCATATATCTTAGCGATGCGACTATCTCTATATCCTCTTGCTGCCATTGTCTCTTCGCTAAAGCCCATACCACCGTGGATTTGGACACATTCATCTGCGATGAAGTTGACTATGTCTGTTGTCACTACTTTTAGAATTGAGCTTTCAAGTGCATACTCTTCGGCTGCTTCCAGTTTCGATTCTTCAAAACCTTTTCCTTCTTCTTTTAGAAGAGCAACATGTTCATTGATCAAACCTGATGTTCTATAGACAGCAGACTCTGAAGCAAATGTTTGAATGTTGAGTTCTGCAATCTTTGATTTGATTGCACCAAATGTTGATATCGATTGCCCAAACTGAACACGTTCGATTGCATACTTAACCGCTACTTCTAGTAACCCTTTTGAACCTCCAAGTGCAGATGGGCCGATCTTATATCTTCCTGTATTCAAGACATTAAATGCTATCAAGTGTCCTTTTCCTTTTTCACCAAGGAGGTTATCAACAGGCACTTTTACATTTTCCAAAAATACTTGTCTGGTTGAAGAGCCCTTGATACCTAATTTTTTCTCTTCTGCACCAAGGGAAAGACCTTCCCATCCTTTTTCAACTATAAAGCCTGTAAACTCTTTCCCATCGACTTTTGCAAATACAATAAATACATCAGCAAAGCCAGCATTGGATATCCACATTTTTTGGCCATTGAGAATATAGTGTTGACCATCCTCAGACAAATCGGCTCTTGTCTTTGCCGCTAATGCATCAGATCCAGAGCCCGGCTCGGTTAAACAATAACAGGCCACTTTTTCCCCAGTGATCAGCCCAGGCAGATACTTTCTTTTTTGGTCTTCTGAACCAAAGTAAAGTATAGGCAACATCCCGATACCTGTATGTGCACCAAAGGTTGTTGAGAAAGCACCCGTCCAGCCCAAACCTTCAGTTACGATAGTGTTCGTATTGGTGCTCATAGCCATCCCACCATATTGTTCTGGCATATGTGTTCCTAAAAAACCCAGTGATCCTAGTTTTCTTAATAGGTCTTTGTTTAGGTCGTGCTCCCCTTCTTCTAATCTATCTGCCAGAGGCTGAAAGTCTTGATCTACAAACTGCTTTGCGGTCTCTTGGACCATCTTTTGCTCTTCCGTAAAATCCTCTGGAGAGAACACTTCAGATGGATTTGATCTCTCTATAAGGTAGTGGGCGCCTTTTAACAAAGGTTTATTAACGGTTTTAGAAGTCATAATAATGTACTGTGAGTTTAGTAATTTGGTTCTTTCAGGCATCAAAAATAGTGTGTTGCGTAGTATTAATCAATATTATTAGTATTAAATATTTAACCTTGAGTATAGTTTTTGTTTTCATTTTGTTAACCTTCTGACATTCATCTTTTGCTTGGTAGGGCTGAGTTTTCCATATTTGTAGCATTATCAATAAAACTTAGTCATCACATGGTTAGACACATTACGCTCCTACTTACTATTCTTTTCTTGACAGTTCAGTCAGGATATGCTCAAGAAAAGACCGTCGCTGGTCTATACAATGAAGGTCTAACCTTACTTAAAGCTAAAGATTACCAAGGTGGTCTTGAGTTGATGGAACAAGCGTTGGCTAAGGCAGGACCAGATGATGAAAAAGTAGTAGGTCTTGCAAAAAAGAATGGCGCAGTAGCGGCCTACAATCTTGGTAATGCTCAAAGAAAAGCTGGCTCTCACGACGCAGCTATCGATTTGTATAACAAAGGCATCGAGCTTAACCCAACCAACTCATCTAATTATGAGGGAATCGCGAGATCTCAAGAAGGCAAAGGTTTAAAGGTGGAAGCAGTAAAATCTTACCTCGCTGCTGCTGCTAAAGGTGAGGCAGAAGGAAAAGCTAAAAAGGCCGCGAGCAGACAGAAAAAGGCAGAAACAATGGTTGGAAAGCTATTCGTTGCTAAGGCATACACAGACGCTATAGCGGCAGGTGAGGCTTTCTTATCAATTAAGCCAACTGGAGCTGAAGTACATTACTATGTATCTCGCTCATATGCAGAAACAGGAAATACCGATAAAGCTGTAGAACATGCTAATAGTGCTGTTTCAAATGCAAGTGCTCCAACTGATAAGTACTTCTACGCACTTGCTACACAGCTCGAAGCACAAGGAAATAAGGCTGATGCAATAGGTGCATATCAGAAGATAACTGGAGAAAAGTACAAGAAACAAGCTACATATAAGATCACCGAATTAGGTGGATAATATATCAGAGTAATAAAAAAGCCTGCTTCTCAACATTGAGAAGCAGGCTTTTTTATTTGTATCTGCTTGTCTCTTAAAGCTTTGCTAATTCACCTTTAAGGTAATCTATAGCATTAACCTCTATAGAGTCTTGGTCTCTTAGTTGAGATAGATACCATGAAATCCAATCTCCAAGACTTACGAAGTACATCATCCTTTGCACTTGATCAGTTCCCTTAGAGTATAGGTTAATGATATTAGGCGTGCACTTTTTGATGATCTTCTGATTGATATCCATCCTAACGCTGTTGCGTTTATAGTCATCATCATTACGTAGATATAAGGCGACAAGGCTTTTGTCTTTGTCCTTCCATCCTACAAGTTCATTATGATTCATCTCTGGGATGACATGATGCCAGCATAAGGCCTTAGCATTTTCATTGATCTGCTGACGTAACCTAACCGCTACTGGCTCTATCCGATCTTCACAATAGATGACCGGCATCTTGTTGTGAAGCTTCTTTGCGATCCTTTTTGCTTGTCTCTTGATATTAGTTTCCTCCTTATCTAAGAGCTTGATTGATTTCTTAACTGACTTTATCGACTTCTCAGAGATAAGACAAAGCTTCGTCAGTAACGCTAACTGAACTACAAAAGAGTATCCAAGACATGCTCTTGGTGATGGCCAGTTGCCTGGCACCTCAACAAAGTCATACTTCTTTTTCTTTGCAGCTGAGATTAGTTTGCCGCCTGAAGAAACCACAACGATTTTCGCCCCTGATTTTTCCATTTGCTTGAATGCCTGAAGTGTCTCCTCTGTATTGCCAGAATAGCTAGAGGCTATAGCTAAAGTGTTCTCATCAACATACGCAGGTATGTGATAACCTTTACCCACGAGGTAAGGCACCTTACATTCTTTGCGTATGATTGAAGCGACAAAGTCTGCTCCGATTCCTGACCCACCTAGTCCAGCAACAAAAATTTTGTTGATTTTCTTTTTGGGTTTTTTCACTTTTATACCTTCTCCGATCTTCAGTGCTTCAGCAAGTTGCTCAGTATATCGAGCGATTAATTTATCCATCATATTACTGTACCTTTATATATGTGACGCCGCAAAGATATAATTCTGATGTCCATACAGCACGATATAGGTAAAAAAGGGGAAGAGATCGCTAAGGGATTTTTGGAGCAAAAAGGCTATAAGATCTTAGAGCAGAACTGGCGATATAGCAGAGCAGAGGTTGACATAATTGCGAGCCACGAAAGCGCCTTAATCTTTGTTGAAGTGAAGACCCGGTCCTACGATTATTACGGAAAGCCAGAAGACTTTGTTACCGCTAAAAAGCAAAAGCTAATGTCTACAGCGGCTTCTGCATACATGCAAGCCAATGACCATCAATGGGAGATACGATTTGATATTATCTCCATCCTGCTCAGTGGTAAAACCTCATTTAAAGTCCAGCACTTTGAAGATGCTTTCTTCTTAGGACTCTGATACAATTGATATATCAACTATATATAATATATTATTTATTGTGTTGTATATCAAATAGTTATACCTTAAAAAGTAGTTGGTTAAATATACATAATTGATACATCAACTGTTTCTTTTTCACTTCAGCTCAGCGTGTAAGTCTTCTTTCCATCTACCATAAAGTTCTTTATATTCTTGAACAGTTACTTTATTGGGGTGAATAGATTTTATCAAGGTGAGTCCACTAAAAGCATTGGTTAAATCATAGAAGCCTGCGCCAATACCTGCTCCACGAGCCGCCCCTTGAGAGCCGTCCGTGTCATATAGTTCTATGGTCGCTTCCGTTAGACTAGCGACTGCTTCTTGAAACAAATCACTTAAAAACAGGTTTGCTTTTCCTGCTCTTATGACAGAAGCGGAGACACCTATGTTGCTCATTATTTCCGTCCCATATTTTAATGAGCAAGCGATTCCTTCTTGGATAGCTCTAAAGACATGGCCGTTCTGATGTATGTTAAATTGTAAGCCTTTTATCTGAGCGCCTATGTTTTTGTTCTCTAAGATTCGTTCGGCACCATTTCCGAAAGGGAGAATAGACAAACCTTCTGCCCCAACTGCAACATCTCTTGCCAGCTTGTTCATTTCGTCATAAGAATGGTTGCCCATGTTTTTTCTCGCCCACGCATTGAGTATACCCGTACCGTTGATACACAATAATATACCTATCCTTCTTTGCTCCCGAGTATGGTTGACATGAGCAAATGCATTGACCCTTGATAGAGGATCGTTTTCCAGTTTTTCATTAACACCATAGATCACTCCTGATGTTCCAGCTGTAGCAGCAAGCTCTCCTGGCTGAAGTACATTTAACGAAAGGGCATTGTTGGGTTGATCACCTGCTCGATATGTGATCTTAGTACCAGGATGAAGACCCAGTTCTGATGCAGCGCTCTTAGACAGTTCTGATTGCTGACCAAAAGTGGGTACCACTTCAGGTATAATGTCATGGTCTATGCCATAGTTGTCTAACACCTTTCGGGAAATACCCTCTTCTTTAAAATCATAAAATACTCCTTCTGATAAACCAGAATATGTCGTCTGGGGAATTCCAGACATCCTCATTGCTATGTAGTCGCCAGGCAACATGGCTTTGTAAATCTGCTCATATACACTGGGTTCGTTATTTTTTACCCAAGCTAATTTTGACGCGGTGAAGTTGCCAGGAGAATTAAGCAGGTTTTGCTTGCAGTAGTCGTGGCCTAAGCGATCATACGCCTGATCACCAATGCTAACCGCTCTACTATCGCACCATATGATCGACGGCCTAAGTACGTCTAGGTTTTTATCTACAACAACCAGTCCGTGCATCTGATAAGATATACCTATCGCACCGATGTCTTCTGGTTTAACACCGGACTCTGAAAGTATGGTTTTAGTGATGACGACTATGCTGGACCACCATTCTTGTGGGTGCTGCTCTGCCCACCCTGCCTGAACGGCAATCATACCCATTTCTGTTTTAGGGTGCTGTGCTGAAGAGACTGCATTGTTGGTCTCTGAGTTAATTATGGTAGCCTTAACCGAGGAGCTGCCTATATCATAGCCGATGAAGTACATACCCATTCATTTGATGAATCGGCAAGATAACATGTGAGAAAGAAAGAAAAGTAACTGGCGGTGTGATCTTACTTAAAGAAGACTCCTTTGTAAGCATCATATCCAGGCTTAACACCAAGATGCATAAGCGTACGCTTATAGTCAAAAGACCTGCTATCTATGACATAGACTTTAGAAGCAACTGCATCTGAAAACTCTGGGTGTTCGTTTTTCCAAGAATTAGCAATCGTCCAAGCGGCTCCATCTATTGACTTTTTCCACTTGGTCCTCACTTCGAGCTCTATATATATAATGCCATGCTCGTATCTTAGTAACTTAGATGAAAGACCCTTTCCTACTCGGAAAAACATGTCGGTCTTTATAAAATGCTTTCGATTGATATCCTCGATATTCATGCCTACCAAAAGGCACAAACTGTGCCAGTAGAGCAATCACATTTTGGTTACTTATAATATGATCTGATTTTGTCTAACTTTTGCCAACACTTGTCAGTTTGAGTGTAGTTTTTTGGATGGTTTCCTTTTGCTTTTCGATCGCTATCTTCTTTGCTTCTTGGTCCTTAAGGTTTTGCTCGATCTCCTTTTCTTTCTTGGCTATTGTCTCTTTTGCCTTTTCTATGTCCTTATGAAGGCTATCGTTTTTCTTAACCAGCTTACCCAGATCCTTATCCAACTTAGATAAACTCTTATCCTCTCCCTTGATTTGTTCTCTTATACTGTGTCGCTCAGTCTCGTAGGCATACTCTTGCAAAAACTCTCCTGCTGACCTTAAGTCATCGCCGTCTTCAGAAGAAGTAAGATATTTGTCGCCAGACTTGATCCAGAAAGACCCCTTGGTGATATCCTTATACTGATTGAACCTTGCAACTATTGTTATCTGTTCTGAAGTAATAGAAGATACTCTTACATTAAAGAGTACATGCTCTTTGTTTTTTCTATCCCAATCTACCTTGCCATAAGGCTTTACATATGACTTCCATATTTTTTCTGCGTTTTTTCTATCTACAGGAAGTTCTACCTCAAGACCACTTTGCTCTCCATCGCTCATATCCATGGATTTTTCAACAACCTGCGCTGACATGAAGATCGGGATGACCAAGAAGAAACCTATTATTATTTGCTTTGACATGTTGGTGATTTTGCTTTATCTGATGAATCTACAGCATTATGACGTCTTTTGCCAGTTATCAAAGTGTTAGCGCTCCATTAATTTAGTCTTAAGATATCAGCGGTTTATCGATTATCGGTGTACTTGTTGCTAGATATTTGTGTATCCTCGTACTGCAATAACAATCACTTATGAATATACTATCGCTGCGTAACGTGGTCAAACGTTATGAGAAGCACACAGCCGTAAATGATGTCACTTTTGACATTCCTAAAGGCAAGATCTTTGGCATGCTCGGGCCAAATGGTGCCGGAAAAACCTCTCTCATTAGAATGATAACCTCCATTACCAAAGCAGATCAAGGAGAGATCTTGATAGATGGAGAACCTCTTAACGCTTTACATCCTATGCAGATAGGATATCTCCCGGAAGAAAGAGGCCTTTATAAAAAGATGAAGGTTGGCGAACAACTCTTATACCTAGCACGATTGAAAGGGTTAACTCAGAAAGATGCTCGAGGACGCCTTAATGCTTGGCTCGACAAGTTTGAAATCACCGACTGGTGGAATAAAAAAGTTGGAGAGCTTTCTAAAGGTATGCAGCAGAAAGTGCAGTTCATAGCTTGTGTTGTACACGATCCAAAGCTCATGATCCTTGATGAGCCTTTCTCTGGTTTAGATCCTATCAATACTAATCTTATCAAAGATGAGATCTATGAGATGAATAAGAATGGTACGAGCATCATCTTTTCTACCCATAGAATGGAGCAGGTGGAGCAGATCTGCGAGGAGATCGTTTTGATGAATCAAGGTAGGGTTGTCCTTGAAGGAAATGTAAAAGAGATAAAGAATAATTTCCGCGATGATAAGTTTGAGTTAGAATTTGATGGACAGTTTCCCAGTGATATGCTTGGCGACAGTTTTGAGATTCTAAAAGATGATGCGATCTCTTGTGTCATCCAAGCCAAAGAAGGTCATGATTCTAATGACCTCTTAAGGGGTTTAATGGACAAGAACATTAAGATCAATTCTTTCAAAGAAGTGTTACCGTCACTGAACGACATTTTCATCAAAAAAGTAGGAGAAAGCAATGAGTAAAGTCAACTTAATAATAGGAAGAGAGTACTGGACAAGAGTAAAAACTAAGACATTTTTACTCACAACGTTTTTGGCTCCGATTGCAATCGCTCTTTTTTATGCGGTTCTAATTTTCTTGATGACACGTGGTTCTGATAAGACAAAGAACATCGCCATCATAGACAATGCTGGTCTTGCCAAGAATATAGAAATGGAGAAAAACAATTTGGTTTTCGATCTTTCTAATCAGTCGTTAGATCAATTAAAGGATAAGTACAAAGCCGGCGAAATAGATGGAATCATAGAACTACCGCCTCTTGATAGTGCGCAAAGTAAATATGATATCATCTATCATGCTGATAAGACCTTAGCCATTGATGAGACAAGCGCTATTGAAAAAATGTTTCGAAAGCCAATTCGTAATTATAAAATGCAAGCCTTCGGTTTTGAACAATCACAACTTGACAAAATTGATACTGATATAGAGTTAAGTCCTCAAACTGTCAATGAAACGGAGAAGGAGCTCTCTTCTATAACAAGTCTGGTATCATCCGGAGTAGGTTTTGCAGTAGGAACGCTTCTATTTCTTGTGATTATGATATTTGGAACTCAAGTGATGAGGGGTGTCAATGAAGAAAAACTCAATAGAATAGTTGAGGTGCTTATCTCTTCTGTCAAGCCGATCCAATTGATGTTGGGAAAAGTGATTGGTATTGGATTAGTAGGCCTTACGCAGTTTGGAATCTGGGCTATACTTGGTACTATCATCAGTGTAAGTGCATTAGCATTCTTTGGTTTGGATGCTGGCATGGTTGACCCTGCGGCTAATGAAATGGCAGCAGAGGCAATGTCAAACCCCGAGGTACAATCTAAAATGGCCGATGTCCTTAAAGAGCTTTCCTCTATAAACTGGGGATTAATTATACCGCTATACTTAGTCTACTTCTTGTTAGGCTATATGATGTATGCTTCGATCTTCGCAGCAGTTGGAGCTGCTGCAGGTGACGATGTAAACGAAGCACAAGCTTTAACAACAGTGGTTATGGTGCCGTTAGCGGCAGCATTCTATATAGCGATCTCTGCAGCACAGTCTCCTGACAGTACGTTGGCTGTCTGGTCCTCCATTATTCCAATTACAGCTCCGGTAGTGATGCCAGTTAGGTTGGCATCTGGTCCACCTGCTTGGCAGATATTATTATCGGTTGCGCTGTGTGCGCTCTTCGTACTCTTTATGATCTGGTTAGCGTCACGTATCTATAGAGTAGGTATCATGATGTATGGGAAGAAAGCAAGCTTTAAAGAACTTGGAAAGTGGATCGCATATAGAGATTAGAACTTATAAGAACTTTCTAATCTTACATGTGATGACGGCGATGTCATCTGGGTATTCTTCTTCTCCGCGATATCGATCGATAGCTTTGAGAAGTTCATCATTGAATGCTTGTGCAGATTTTTCACCATGAGTCAATGCAAAAGACTCAATCCCTTTGTCTTCAAAGAGATTGCCTTTATCATCTCGTAAGTCTGCCAATCCGTCTGTAAAGCTCATAATTAAGGCTCCCTCCTTTAGAGGAACTATTTCTTCATGAATTTCAGGAAGTTTTTCGAAAGCTCCAATTACAGTACATCCGCTCTCCAATCTTCTCAGCTTGCCTGACTGATATAGCACAGGAGGATAATGTCCAGCATTGATATACTTCAAGGTCTTCTTATGGAGATCTACTTCTCCAATGAAGAAGGTGATGAACTTGTCACTTTTCGTAACACGGTGTACCGTTTGGTTAAGTGCGAAGATGAAAGTCTCAAGATCCCTGTATTGATAAATGAGGCTTTGTATCATGGCTTGAAAGTTAGCCATCAACAAGGCCGCCGCAACACCCTTTCCAGATATGTCTGCTATACAAAAGATAAACCTACCTCTATCAAAGTTGATGAAATCCAGATAGTCACCACCGATATTAAAGTGTGGTTTGTATATAGAAGAGAGTTCATAGTGTTCTGTCGTAGGAAGCTCGTCTGGGATGAGCATCTGTTGCACATTACTCGCCAGCTCAATTTCTTTTTTTAGTCGCTCTTGGATGATTTGTCTTTTGAACAATCTCTTGTTCTCGATCGCAACAGCTATGATATTTGTGATTGTTGTGATGAACTGTATCTTATTGTAGAGGTCCTCCTTGGTTTTTATCCCTCCTATCAACGAATATGCAATGGGCCGTTCTTTATGATAAACAGGGATCACTATATCAAACAACTGCAACGGAGCTTCATCTTGCTCTTTGATCGTATGAAGCCTCTTAAAGGGCTTTAAGTATGTTATGATGTCAGTTGTGAGCAAATCTTCACTGTCGACATTAATCTGTGTGGCACAATCCCATTTTTCTTGGTCATTTTCAGATGGAATAAAAAGTCCCATTCTCGTTATTCCCAGCTCCCAGCTCAAGAAAGATCGATACATGTTATATAGACCCTCCGCAGGAACATTGTCATTAATGGCCTGTGTTATGGTTAGAAGACTCTTTATCTGCAGCTCTTTCAAGCTGAGATCCTTCTCCAGTTTTTCTAACATTGCTATCTCCCTACTCATGTTTGCACTGATTTTATATCAAATACATCTCTCAATGCGGTTCCTAATAAATTAAAACATAATACGAGAGACATGATTGTGATGATTGGGAAAAAAGCAAGATAAACAAATCCACCCGTGGCGTATGCATAGCTTTCTTTGAGCATATTTCCTAATGACGGTGTCGGTGGTTGAATGCCCAATCCCAAATAGCTCAGTCCTGCTTCTACCAAGATTGCTGTTGCAAAATTAGCGGCTGCCATTACTAAGATGGAACCAATGATATTGGGAAGTATGTGTTTAACAATTGTACGTACATCTCCATAACCCATCACCTTTGAGGCTTTTACGTAGAGTTCATTCTTTACTTGCATGACTTGACCTCTGACGATCCTGGCTACATCCACCCACATAGTTAATCCAACAGCTAAGACAATCACTAAGAACCCTTTTCCCAAAGCTATGATAATAGCAAACGCCATCAGTAAGGTTGGGATGGACCAACTGGTATTGATGACAAGCATGATGAGTTTATCAATTCTTGATCCATAGTAACCTGCTATGCTACCAAGCGTTATTCCCATAGTCAGTGATACTAAAACAGAAAGTAAGCCTATAATCATGGATACTCGAAGTCCTAATATTAGTCTACTCAACACATCTCTTCCATACTTATCAGTTCCTAGCCAGAATGTCTTTATTCTTTTCTCACTCGTTTCTAACTGATCGTGAAATTGAACAACGGAGTTAAAACTTGTATTTGTAGAACCTGCTGCTTGCCAAATAGTATCATAAGGAATGTAATCAAGCTGATCCCTATATCCTGATAGAAGTATGTCTCCAATGTTTTGGGGTGAAAAATTAATGTCCTTTTCTTTAATTAGAAAACCTTGAGTATACCCAGGTGATTGCAGTGCTATCTGAGGTATCTGTCTATTAGCGTTATTAGTGTTGTCTGATATAATCAGATATGAAAAGAGAGATAAGGTAGTTATAAACACAAGAATGATTAAACAAGTCACACCCATCTTGTTCATCCATAACCTGGACAATACAGTGCTTTCACTTATTGATTCATCTACAGACATAAAGAAATCATAATTTCAACTTTGTATTATTATGATGCCTTGTATTATCTCTATTTGTCTTCTTCAGCATATTTTTTTCTAATTCTTCCGTAAGATCTATATCCAACTGATTAGCAAGACAAGTTGTTACAAAGATAATGTCAGCCATCTCCTCGGCTATTCTTTTTTTTATTTCTTCTTGCGATGTTTCTTTTTTAAAAGATTGTTCTCCATGACTCCTTGCTATAAGTCTTGAAAACTCTCCTACCTCTTCCGACAAAAGAAGGGCATTGGTCTTTACATCAAAATACCTAACACCAAATTCTTTTATCCAATCATCAACTTTAGTCTGCCAACCTTTTATAGTCATTATAGTTTATTTTTTGAATCTATAATTATAGTTACTGGACCATCATTGACCAAGGAAACTTTCATGTCTCCTCCAAACTCGCCTGTTTCAACATTGATCTCTTCATTGATAAGGGCAGCTATAAATGACTCATACAATGGTATAGCTCGCTCTGGTCGAGCTGCTTTAATAAAGGATGGTCTATTTCCCTTCTTAGTTGATGCGTGCAAAGTAAACTGAGATATCAGAAGGATCGACCCTGCTACATCTTTTATACTCTTATTCATTTTGCCATCTTCATCACCAAAAACTCTTAAGTTCTTTATCTTATTAACCAACCAGGAAATATCTTCTTCTTGATCATTATGCTCTATACCTAAGAGTATCATATAACCATGATCTATCTCTCCTTTAATCTGCTTTTCAATGGTTACAGAAGCTTCAGAAACACGTTGAATGACTACTTTCATAAGATGGGTATTACTAACATATTGAAATTATTAGATGCGTAAGTGCTTGATTGTGTGATAGCTTAGTCAACCAAATTATTCTAGTTCTTTCAACATTATTGTAGACAAATGCGACTCTCGGTGGTTTGGAAATATAAATGTTGCTAACAATTGTGAATGAAGCATCACTTTACCACAAGTTATTAATGATATCAACACGGTAAATTACCAATAAGTGAATGTTGATAACCTGTTAGTTCAACGTGTAAAATCAAAGTTCCTATGTTTTATGTCTTTTCGGTGGCTCTAATTCACGATCTATGTTGAAAACAAGTATATAAAATGAAAGCTATAGAACTTATACACATACTAACGGCCCTAATAATAATGACTTTAATAAATTAATTAATAATCAATAAAAAGAAGCCAGTAGGAAAGGAAAGAAAATTCTTCTCTTCAACTCAATGTACATTTGCATCATGGATCGAAACTCTCCAGAAGGACAACAGATTTCCAAGGCCGTGGTACTTTGGTTGATTGTTGGTTTGTTTATGGTTTACACTCAAATCATCATTGGAGGAATCACTCGATTGACTGGATCTGGATTGTCGATAACAAAGTGGGAAATTGTCACAGGCACTTTACCGCCGCTGACTGAAAATGTTTGGAAAGAAGAGTTTGAAAAGTACAAAGAAACCCCTCAGTATCGAAAAATAAATGTGGGTATGGAGATGGGATCCATCTTTTCTTCAGGCACTTTCAAGTTTATATATTTCTGGGAATATCTTCATCGGTTATGGGCGAGAAGCATGGGTTTTGTATTTCTTTTTCCTTTCCTCTTTTTCTATTTACGAAAGTGGATACCGATGTCTTTGATTAAAAGGTTGGGCCTTGTGATTCTTTTGGCAGCTCTTGCTGCTACTTTTGGTTGGATTATGGTTGCCAGCGGTTTGGTGAAAAGACCATGGGTGAATGCTTACAAACTATCACTTCACCTATGTATTGGCATCAGTGTATTCGTAGCGTTGTGGTGGGCCTTCATAAGATACATTCATCCAGAACGGATTGTTAAGAAGATTAAGTTCAATCGATATATTTCAACTCTATTGATACTGCTTATTATTCAGATATTTTTAGGTGGAGTGATGAGCGGGACAAAAGCTGCCTTGTTTGTTAATACCTGGCCAGACTTAAATGGAGAAATAGTGCCTACTCAAATATTTGATCCTAGCAATTGGTCTGTGCACAACTTCAATAATTATGAAGAAAGTGGATTTCTTGTAACCTTGGTTCAATTTTTACATAGAGGGTTGGCGTATATGATAACTGCTTACGCTTTGTATATCCTGGTGAGGAGAAGTTTTGCGTCTTCCGAGAAAAGCACTAAGAGTTATTATGGTTTTATGGTGCTCTTGTTATTGCAGGTCCTTATTGGTATTATCACATTAGTAAAGAGTATTGGTATCATACCGGTTTATTGGGGAGTAATTCACCAAGGAGTGGCTGTGTTGCTATTGTCCGCTTATATCTTGCATGTCTTTTATAGTCGTTGGTCAATTACATTTAATGCAGGAACTGAGCAACAATTATAGTGTGATAGCCCCTTCTATCTTAAGAAGCTTACTTTTGCACTCTCTTATTATATATCTGTGTGGAAGAACTCAAAGAAAAAGACGGTTATAGGTTTGTTGAAACCTCTCCTGGTAAGCCAGTATTACTCTTGCTTCATGGGCTTTTTGGCGCACTAAGTAATTTTAAACAACTCATAGAAGCATTTGCTCCTACACATAATGTGGTGGTTCCTATGTTACCGATTTATGAGCTCGAGCTTAAAGAAACTGGACTTGAAGGGCTTTTACAGTTCACAGAGTCTTTTGTCAAAAATCAAGGCTATACTAACATAGATATTCTTGGTAACTCATTGGGCGGTCATATAGCACAATTATTTGCACTGTCACATCCAGAGTTGGTGCGATCTATGACGTTAACAGGAAGTAGTGGACTCTTTGAAAGTGGTATGGGTGATGGATATCCAAGAAGAGGAGATAAAAAGTACATTGCAGATAAAGTAGCGGAGACATTTTACGATCCTAAAGTGGCAGATGAAGATTTAGTGGATGAAGTGTTTGAAACTGTTAATAACCGTGAGAAAGCCCTAAGAATTGTTTTGACCGCTAAGTCCGCTTTAAAGCATAACATTGGTGATGATCTCCATCAGATAAAATGTCCTACCCTATTAGTTTGGGGAAAGCAGGATAGTATCACCCCACCCTTTGTAGCGAAGAAGTTTAATGAGTTAATACCGAACTCTGAACTATCTTTTATAGATAAATGTGGACATGCACCGATGATGGAACGACCAGAAAAGTTTAATGAAATATTATCAAGTTTTCTTAAGAAATAAATTTATATAAAGACATTAAAAAAGGCGATTAATATTATTAACCGCCTTTTTTACTTTAATATATCTAAGGTTTTATCTCTTTCTTTAGTTTTTCTGCTCTCATAGCTCTTTGCATAGCGTTTTCTCTTCTGTTGTTATTATTACTCATTTGCTTTTGTCTAAATGTTTCAAAGCGTGATGCCTCTTCTTGCGGTGGGTAATAATTGTTAGAAGTGTCTGTATCTGCTATCTCGAGATATGGATCTAAGATTATCTTACTAATCTCTTTATCTGTTGGAAATACCTTAGTTACTTCTGCTGCACCATATCTCCAAACTTCAGCAGGTATTCTAATGTCCTCACTGGTTCCATCTACATATTGGAATTGTACGATGATAGGCATGACTAATCCACCTACCTTCTTAAATTCTATTTCGTAATAGTGTTTCCCACTATTGAACATTTCTTTATCCTTTTCAGAAAGAGAACTTACAAAAGCTTCATATTCTGATTGATCAACAGCATCTACTTCAAGTGGGTCGTAGGTAGTATAGAAGTCACGTAGTGTTGGATCTTGCTCATCGTAAGTTTCCTTGATCTCTCTATTTCTAATGGTTGAAATATTTTGTGGGCCATTATCTCTTAGATCTTTAAGTCTTGCTTTTTCTACCTCAGGATTCCCCGAGTTTAGATTATAATGCTTTACTACTCCAAGTGCTTGATCAGCATGATCATTAGAATAGAACCAACCATTCCAAAACCAATCAAGATCAACACCGGACGCATCTTCTAATGATCTAAAGAAGTCAGCCGGATATGGTTGTTTGAACTTCCATCTATTGGAGTACTCTTTAAAGGCATGATCAAACAGCTCACGACCCATTACAGTTTCTCTTAATATATTAAGTGCGGCTGCTGGCTTGGCGTAAGCATTATTACCAAATTGGAATATGCTTTCTGAGTTGGTCATGATCGGCGATATTCTTGATTTATCCCCACCCATGTATGGAGCGATCAAATGTGCTGGTCCTCTCCTGTTAGGATAGTCTCGCTCCCATTGTTGTTCTGTTAGATATTGTAAGAAGGTGTTTAGTCCTTCATCCATCCAAGTCCATTGGCGCTCATCGTTGTTAACAATCATAGGAAACCAATTGTGTCCTACTTCGTGGATGATCACACCGATATGACCATACTTGATTCTCTTGCTATAAGTATCATCACTTTCGCAACGTCCATAGTTAAAGCAGATCATAGGGTACTCCATACCCATACTTCCATCTATAGACCAAGCTACAGGGTAAGGATAATCAAAGGTGTAGTGTGAGTACCACTTAATAGTATGTGCTACAGCCTTTGTGCTGAACTTCTTCCACAAGCAATCTCCTTCTGGTACCCACATGGATTGCGCCATGACTGTTCTACCATCAGCCATCTTTACGCCTAGTGCATCCCATATAAATCGTCGTGATGTTGCAAAAGCAAAGTCTCTGACATTATCAGCCTTGAACTTCCATGTCTTATACTTAGTGGATCCTTCTTTACTGTTGTCTATAGCTTCATCCAATGATTGGATAGTAACTGGCTGAACGAATGACTTTTGTGCTTGAGACCATCTTTTTCTATGTTCTGATGATAGTACTGAAGAAGCATTCTGTAATTCTCCAGAAGCTGCTACTAAGTGATCTTCAGGAACAGTGATGTTCACTTCATAGTCTCCGAAGATAAGGGCAAACTCTCCCCTTCCTAAGAACTGCTTGTTCTGCCACCCTTCGATATCATTATAAGAACATAATCTTGGAAAGAACTGAGCTATACAGTAGACTCTATGTCCATCGCTAAACTCTTCATATCCTGATCTTCCTCCTATCTCACGGGTGTTGTTGATGTTATACCACCACTTGATCTTGAAGGTTACATCTTCTCCTGCACGCAACTTCTTAGGTAGATCAATACGCATCATTGTTTTATTGATGGTATACTTCATAGCTCTGTTACTGGCATCAGTAACAGATTCTATTTTAAAACCCCCATCAAAATCGGGTGTCATACGTGCCATCTGACGACTGGATACGCCTCTATCAGCGTTAATAGATTGTGTTCCTATAATATGAGAATCACTGTCTTTGGCTCTTACATTCTGATCAAGTTGTAGCCAGAGATAAGAAAGATCGTCTGGCGACTCATTGTGAAATGTAATAGTCTCATCGCCCATCACTTTCTTTTCCTCATCATTAAGTGTGATATCCATTTTATAGTCTGCTCTTACTTGCCAGTATTGGCTACCTGGAGCACCAGAAGCAGTTCTGTATTCATTAGCAGTGGGAAGAGCAGTTCCTAATTGTTTAAAGGGATCTGGTGGGTTGTCCTGTTGTGATCTTGCTACGAATGCAAGGGACAAACCAACAACTAAAAAGAGAAGTTTCTTCATTGATATGTATTATAAAAATTGTGTAGATAATTGTGTTTGTACAAAAGATGAAAGATATATGTTTTTTACCTTTTTATAAGCAGTAAAAATGACTGACGATGAACGTATAATTCTAAATAATGACAGAGTCTAATTCTGATGTTCCACGTGGAACACTTAGATTGGTTTATCACTTAATCACTCTGATGTTCCACGTGGAACACTGAAGTCAGAGAAGATATTATGAGCTTTTTAGGTTGAATCAATTGTTCCACGTGGAACATTATTATCTTGATAAAAAAAGAAGATGAAAATCAAGGCTGCATTTTGTTTCATCATGTTAGTAGTCTTCGTTGCCTGTGGGTCCAAAGAAGTAATAGAAGAAAATAAGGTCCAGCCAAATATCTTATGGATAGTAGCTGAAGATCTAAGTCCTGTTATACCTAGCTTTGGAGACTCCACAGTTGTAACACCAAACTTATCCAGATTAGCAAGGGAAGGAGTATGTTATGATCGAGTCTTTAGCCCTTCAGGAGTTTGTGCTCCAAGTAGAGCAGCAATAGCTACAGGTATGTATCCGATTCATATAGGAGCAAATCATATGAGGACAGGTCCTTGGTTCAGAAGTAATATGCCTCAACAGTTTATTGATAACTATGCTAAGGGAGCTATGCCTCCTGGTATAACTCCTTATGAAGCGATACCTCCACCAGAGGTGAAGATGATGAGCGAATACCTGAGAGGAGAAGGTTATTACTGCAGCAACAATGCAAAAGAAGACTATCAGTTTAGGAGATCTTTGATGGCTTGGGACGATTGTTCTAACAAAGCACACTGGCGAAACAGAAAAGAAGGACAACCATTCTTTAGCATATTTAATATAGAGGTAACGCACGA
>CALIHL010000152.1 GCA_938022935.1 uncultured Saprospiraceae bacterium | reverse complement strand
TCTCGACTACGCTCGAAGTGCATAAGTAGAGAAGTACATACATAAACTCCTCTAGTCAAGAAGCAGAGTTAATCTACAGTTGAGCCTTCTTCGTAGCGAAGGTCAAGACTAAAGCTCTCTGGAAATTTCCCTGTTATATCACGATAGAAATCATTGACCTGTTTCATATCCTTATCTATATCTCCAGTGGTATATACAACTTTGTGATGTACTCCTGCGACTTTACGCTTATAATCCAAGTAGCCCAAAGCGATTGGTACATTTGCCTCATGAGCGATCCAATAAAAGCCCATCTTCCACCTCTCTCTTTTCTTACGAGTACCCTCAGGTGCTATAGACAATGCGATTTTATCTGACGTATCAAATAACTGAGCCATCACTTGAGTCTGACTCAACCTTTGAGAACCTTCTTTAGGGGTTCTATCGATACCCAATCCACCCATTGCTCTGATGAAAGGCCCGATAATGCCCTTCGTCCAACTGTCTTTGATCGCTACTTTGACCGGTATACCCATAACCGTAGCTGCTATCCTGATGTAGTAGGCATCCCAGTTAGATGTATGTGGTGCAGCGATCATAACGCACCTATTTGATTCGGGAGGAACATTGAGATCCGCTTCCCAGCCCGATATCCAAAGTAGAAACCTTGATATGAGTTTTCCCATTGATTAGTACGTGTAGGTCGCTTTATCGTCTATGATGATGAGCTCATTCTTTTCTGCTGCTTCTACCCTGCCTATGATCTGAGCATCAACATTAAAAGACTTAGAAGTCTCTATCAAACCTTCCGCTACATCCTTGGAGCAGTATACCTCAAGTCTATGACCCATATTAAATACTTCATACATCTCCTTTCTTGAAGTACCTGACTCTTCTTCTATGAGTTGAAACAATGGCGGTATATCAAGCAGGTTGTCTTTGATCACTCTTAGCCCATCTACAAACTTCATCACTTTAGTCTGTGCTCCGCCAGTGCAATGAATCATCCCATGTATACCAGACCTATACTCGGCCAACATCTTTTTGATAATGGGCATGTAAGTTCTTGTAGGTGACAAAACCAACTTTCCAATAGTTGTTTCTTTACCACCGGAAACCTCGATGGTATCTGTGAGGCGCTTAGAACCACAGTAGACAAGTTCGTCATTGATATGTGGATCGTAGCTCTCTGGATAAGTATGAGCATAGTACTTAGAAAAAACATCGTGCCTTGCACTTGTGAGTCCGTTGCTACCCATGCCGCCGTTATAAGAAGACTCATAAGTTGCCTGACCACTGGATGATAGTCCAACGATTACATCTCCATCCAAGATGTCATTAGTAATTAGATCAGATCTCTTGAGTCTACCAAATGCTGTGATACCGACATCAATAGACCTAACTATATCTCCAACGTCAGCAGTCTCACCACCTGCCAGAGTCAAGTATATGTCTTGCTCAGCCATCTTATCCATAAAGGTCTGACTGCCTTGTATCACTTCTTTCAAAACCTCGGCAGGTATAAGCGATTTGTTTCTACCGATAGTCGATGAGATGACGATATTCTCGATACAACCTGTACAGGCCATATCATCGATATTCATGACAATGGCATCTTGTACTACACCCGGCCATACAGATAGGTCACCTGTTTCTTTCCAGTATAGATAGGCAAGACTGGTCTTTGTGCCAGCGGTATCCGCATGCATGATATTACAGTAGTCATCATCTCCTCCAACGAGATCTGGAAGGATTTTACAAAAAGCCTTGGGATAAAGCCCTTTACTCATATGCTTGATAGCGTCATGCACTTCACTTTTAGAAGCCGAGACGCCTCGTTGGCCATATCTTTTAGTATCCTTCACTTATGATCCTCTTAATCAGTTAATTTTATTCTTGGGTCTAACAACCCATAGAGCATATCCACTGCGATATTGATAACGATAAATAATGAACTCGTAAACAATAGCGCCCCCAAAACTACAGGTATATCATAGTTGAGCAAGGCATTTACAGTGATAAATCCCAACCCTTTGAAATTAAATATGAACTCAACAAAAAATGCTCCTGCTAACAAGGCTGCAAACCAACCACTGAGCGCTGTGATGACCGGGTTAAGGGCATTGCGTAAGATGTGCGACTTGATCACTCCGATCCTTGATAAACCCTTGGCTCTTGCTGCCAGTACGAACTTCTCATCCATCACCTCCAGCATACTCGACCTCATGAGTTGTGTTACTATGGCTATTGGTCTGATCCCTAAAGCGATGGCAGGTAGTATCAAGTTCTTCCATACTACGATGTCATCTCCCAAATCATTCAATTCATATAAACTGCCTTGAATGTTGAGACCAGTTATGTCTCGCATATAATACCCAAAGACAACACCCAGCACAATAGCCGTCACATAGCTTGGCACCGAGTAACCTAATGTACTAACAAAGAGAACTGAGTTATCTATCCAAGTTCCTTTATTCAATGCAGCGATAATGCCCAGCAATATACCAAGTACGATCGCTAACCCTATCGCTACTAAAGAAAGGTAGAGTGTATTGGGGAAGGCTTCTAAGATGATATCAATGACAGAGCGACCTGATTGGTAGGATGACCTAAGGTGTGGTTTCTTGATGCCTAAGGCTAAAGAACCTATTGTGATATACGATCCCTCATATTCTTCAGACCAGTTGTCCTTTCGGCAAATGAGCACTGGAGATACATCTGCCAGATACTTAATCACTTGTAGATGAAGCGGCAGGTCCAATCCGAGTTGCTTTCTTTTTAGCTCAACCGTCTGCTCATCCATCCGTTGACCAAATGTCAATCTTGTAGGATCTACAGGAGACAAGTAGACTATAGACGATACGATGATCGTCACTAAGAAGAGCACCAACACTCCATACCCTATCCGATTGAAGAAGTATGACAACATTAACAGATAATTATTGACTTTAAGAAGACACAAGATAATTTTAATGATTTGTTTTGTGATCTATTATGATGGCCCCATGTTTACATGGCTTAATCTGAAAAACCTTACGACTTGATTTACACCAGAAAAGATGTTTCATTTGAAGATATACCTCAGCTCTCTGATCGAGATAAAGCCTATCAACGAGGAGACGAAAGACTAAGACCTTTCATAAAGTATCCAGCTTCATTTGAGTCCTTTGGACAAGTCTTAAAAGATCGATCATCATACTCTACTGATAGAGACTTGTTGGTATCAACACTTTTAAAACAGTATGATGACCTCGACGCATCAGAAGCAACTCTGGCTAACATCAAATCTTTAGGTTATGAAAACACCTTTACCATCATCACGGCGCACCAACCATCTTTACTGACTGGCCCGCTTTACTTTATCATCAAGATATGTAGCGTTATCAGTCTTAGTAAGAAGCTAAATGAAGCACATCCTGATTACAAAGTAGTTCCTGTCTTTGTCACAGGTGGAGAAGATCATGACTTCGAGGAGATCGCAACGCTACATATGTTCAACAAAGACTTCACTTGGGAGACCGATCAGAAAGGATCTACAGGACGTATGTCGCATGATGGTTTGGACAATATACTATCTAATGTCAAAGAAGTATTAGGATCTGGAGAACAAGCAGAAGAACTTAAAGAGATCATATCCAAGTCACAATCAGCTTCTCAAAGCTATGGTGGATTTATGGTCTACTTTGTCAATGAGCTATTCAAGAAGTATGGCCTTGTGATTGCCAATATGGATAACCCTGGCTTTAAAGCGAAGCTGCTACCCTACGTCATCAAAGACATCGAAAACAAGGAATCCATCAAGTCTGTTGAAGCAGATCAAGATGCGCTTGAAGCAGCAGGCTTTAAGAGACAAGCGCATGCGCGCAAAGTCAACTTCTTCTACATGGGGAAAGACCGTATCAGAGTTGTTGCGGAGGACGATGAATCTTACAGTATCGGTGATGACACTTATACCAAGGATCAGTTGATTGCTCTTATTAGTGAGCAACCTGGCTCTATAAGTCCTAACGTCATACTCAGACCGATATATCAGGAGCTGATCATGCCCAATCTCGCTTACATCGGAGGTGGTGGAGAATTGGCCTATTGGGTGGAGCGCAAGCGATTGTTTGATCTTTGGGAGTTGCCATTTCCGATGTTGATCAGAAGAGATTCTCTTCATATAGTTGATAAGAAAACAGAAAAGACATTGACTGGAGCACAGATGAACATCATGGACCTCTTCCAAAGAGAAGAGCAACTCTTTGGCCAATATGCAAGACTCCAATCTGATGCAGAGATCGATCTCTCGGATGAGAAGAAAGCAATAGAAGAGATATTCAACCAGCTAAAAGAAAGGGCAAGCAAAATTGATCCAACACTTGGCAAAACTGCCTTGTCTGAAGCCAGCAAAGCGATCAAGTCGCTCGACTATCTGCAATCAAAGATGTTGAAAGCTGAGAAAACCAAGAATGAAGTGGGTATCAATAAGCTAAGAAAGGCAAAGCATAAACTTTTTCCAGGTAATGATGGTCTACAAGAGCGCTATGATAACTTCATGCCATTCTATCTGCGTTATGGTCAGGATTGGATAGATGAGATCATCGAGCACTGTGACCCAATGAATAAGAACTTTAAGATATTGACGGAAGTATAGATGCTCGTACTACGCCTTTTGAAAGAAGCAGAGCAATTCATCTAACTTATCAAAGAGATTCTTTCGATCGACTATAAAGTCTAAGAATCCATGATCCAGCAAGAACTCAGATGTCTGAAAGCCTTCTGGTAGATCTCTCTTGATGGTCTCTTTTATCACACGTGGCCCAGCGAAACCGATGAGCGCACCTGGCTCAGCAAAGTTGATATCTCCTAACATAGCAAATGATGCTGTTACACCTCCAGTAGTAGGATCTGTCAAGAAAGAGAAAAATGGTATCTCTTCCTTTGCTAACATCGATAGCTTGGCAGATGTCTTTGCTAACTGCATCAATGAAAATGCTGATTCCATCATCCTTGCTCCACCTGATTTAGAGATGATCATCAGCGGTGTCTTATGCTTGATACAATAATCTACCGATCTTGAGATCTTTTCTCCAACAACAGAGCCCATAGAGCCGCCTATGAAGGTAAAGTCCATAGCAGCTACAACGATTGGCTTCTTTTTTATCTTTCCAACAGCAACGCTAATGGCGTCACTAAGAGAGGTTTGTTCCTTAGCTTTTTTGAGTCTATCGTCGTATGATTTGAGATCAGTAAAGTCTAAGAAGTTAGACGACTTAAGATTCTCAAAAAGCAGCTTATATCGGATGCCAAATAACAAGGCAAAGTAATCATGAGAACCGATACGAAAATGATGCTGACAATTAGGGCAAATAAAAAGCTCTTTCTCAAGCTCAAGGATAGTGAATGTACCTCCACATCCTTTACACTTCTGCCAGAAGCCATCAGGGACTTCCTTCTTATCCTTGGTAGTTGTAGTTATGCCCCCGCTAAGGCGCTTAAACCATCCCATACTTTCCTTAATTTTCGTTGACAATCATCCTCTTGGGAAGGAGTATTGTGATCGAGTCAAATGTAGTTAAATAATTGAACGCCACAAGAATATAAAGACGCAAAATAACCACAACAACAACTCTACTAATTGATATTCAATAAGTTAGAATTGATATATGAAGTGATACTTAATATTGGTAAGCCTTTACTGCATCAATCATGCGCTTTACATGATGGGCATCTGTATCAGGATATACACCATGGCCGAGATTAAAGATGTGATTCCCTCCGACTTCCTTTATCTTATTTGCGACAGCGTGATCTATCTTATCCATAGGCGCATATAACATCGCCGGATCAAGATTACCTTGGATGATCTGATCAGCGCCAAGATGCCCTCTTACGTAGTCGATTGGCGTCTTCCAGTCTATGCTGATCGCCTCAAAAGACAAGCCCTTGAAGTGCGGCATAACAGACCAAGCTCCTTTTGGAAAAAAGATACGTGGCGTTCCTTCTAAAGCATCTAATATCTTCTTGATATAGGGAATACAAAACTCATTGTACTGATCAACCGTAAGCATCCCCGCCCAACTATCGAAGAGCTGTATCACATCACATCCGCATCTAACCTTCTCTTGAGCGTATGCTATAATAGATTGAGTGATCTTGTCCATAAGATCATGAGAAGCTTCAGGATGTTCATATAAGAACCTTCTCGCTTTCGCAAATGTCTTACTTCCAGAACCCTCTATCATATATGCAAACAATGTCCATGGTGCACCCGCGAATCCAATCAATGGTGTTCTACCACTGATCTTCTCTTTTGTCAGCTTGATACTATCAAAAACATAAGAAAGCGACTCAAGTACATCACTGCCAAAAGTCACCTTGTCTATATCACTGGGTGTAACGATTGGGTGATCAAAGACAGGCCCTTTCTTTTCTACGATCTCATAGTCTACACCCATCGCCTCTGGTATCACCAATATATCAGAAAACAATATCGCCGCATCAACACCAAGGACTTCGATAGGCTCTATAGTAACCGTCGATATAAGATCTGGTCTCTTCACTAAATGCTTAAAGCTTGGAACACTGGCCCTAATTTTTCTATAACCAGGTAAGATTCTACCCGCTTGACGCATGACCCATATCGGTGGCCTTGAGACTGACTTTCCATCCAAAACATCAAGAAGCAAGCGATTATCGTATGACATATGATACTTTTAAATTGTGCCGCAAATGTATATCACTATTCTCACACTAGAGAGTCGCGAAGAGTAAGATTAATCTGTCGTTGGCTCTTATGGAAATACAGACTATCATTGCATATCTAAATGATAAATTCATGAAAATAGTTTTGATTGGATATGGGAAAATGGGCAAGACAATCGAACGGCTTGCTGAAGCTCAAAATCATACGATTGTTGGCAGGATAGATTTAGATACTACAGAAGATCAGCGTATGTCCTACTATACTGATGGTGATATAGCTATAGAGTTCTCACATCCAGATGCGGCTTACGATAACATCACTGGCGCCATCAAAGCAGGGATACCTGTTATATCAGGTACAACGGGCTGGTTAGATAAGCTTCAGGCCATCCAATCATTAGTCAAAGAGACCAGTGGTAGCTTTTTATATGCGTCTAACTTTAGTATCGGTGTCAATGTCATGTTTGCGATGAACGAGAAGCTGGCCAAGATCATGAATGACTATAATGACTACGAAGTATCAGTCGAAGAAATACACCACATCCATAAGAAAGATGCACCCAGTGGCACCGCGCTGACTCTGACTAATGGTGTCATAGATCACCTCAATAGAAAGTCAAAGTGGAGTCTATCGGATAGCGATGCAGAT
Organism: uncultured Saprospiraceae bacterium; assembly: GCA_938022935.1. Classification (GTDB taxonomy): domain Bacteria; phylum Bacteroidota; class Bacteroidia; order Chitinophagales; family Saprospiraceae; genus JAJRXG01. The sequence continues at coordinate 1,853 of CALIHL010000152.1, read as the reverse complement.
ACTATCCATATCAACGCTAAGAGAGAAGGTGAAGTATATGGCGATCACTTGGTGAGATATACTTCTACTATCGATACAATAGAGTTATATCATACAGCTAAGACAAGAGATGGCTTTGCCCAAGGAGCTATCATGGCAGCTTACTGGTTGTTTAATAATGGTAAAACCAGAGAAGGCATTCATTCGATGAAGGATATGATGGGATTAGATTAAGAAAGTGGTATTTTCCGATTAGGGATGATAAGCAAGAAGACAATAGACGAGATATACGGAGCCGCCAAAGTGGAAGAGGTGATAGAAGACTATGTCAACTTGAAGCGTCGTGGTGTCAATATGTTGGGGCTTTGCCCTTTTCATAATGAGAAGACACCTTCGTTTACAGTTTCACCTGCTAAGAATCTTTACAAATGCTTTGGTTGTGGTAAAGGTGGCGGTGCTGTCAACTTTATCATGGATCATGAGTCGTTTACCTATCCCGAAGCGCTCAGGTACTTAGCCAATAAGTACAATATAAAGATTGAAGAAGATAAACAAACCGACGAAGCCCGTGAAGCACAATTAAAAAGTGACAGCCTCATACTCATCAATGAGATGGCTGGCGCTTACTTTAAAGAACAACTCCTCGAGTCGGACGAAGGACGGTCGATCGGTTTATCTTACTTAAAACATCGTGGCCTCAATGAAGCTACGATCAATACATTCGTACTTGGATATAGCCCCAAAGAATCTAAGCACTTTACAAATCACGCAACACTAAAAGGATACAACTTAGATCTACTCAAAGAGCTCGGCCTTACCTCAACCAATGGTTATGACTTTTATAGAGAGCGAGTCATTTTTCCATTTCATAACCTGAGTGGGAAGGTGATCGGTTTTGGAGGCAGAATCTTAAAGGATAATGTCAAAGCGCCAAAGTACCTCAACAGTCCTGAGTCAACACTCTATAACAAGCGGAAGACTTTATACGGACTCTATCAAGCCAGAACAGATATCCGCAGACAAGATGCCTGCATACTCGTAGAAGGATATACGGATGTACTGAGTTTGCATCAAGCAGATATCAAAAACGTTGTGGCCTCCTCAGGAACATCGTTAACGATTGAGCAAGTTGGACTTATAAAAAGATTTTCCAATAATGTAATTGTACTATACGATGGAGATGCGGCTGGACAAAAGGCTGCGCTCAGAGGGCTTGATATCTTCCTGGAGCAAGGTGTTAATGTTACTGTTGTTGTATTACCAGAAGGCCAAGATCCAGACAGCTATGTAAAGGAGTTGGGCACGACTGGCTTCAAGGAGTATATCGAAGAACATGGCAAAGACTTTATACTAAAGCTTGCTCATCACATCAATGACAATTATAAAAACGATCCAGTTAATAAAAGTATCCAGATAAAGGAGTTAGTTAAGAGCATGGCCTTGATCAGGGATCAGATTAAAAGATCGCTTTATGTAAAAGAATGTTCTGCCATACTCACCTTGCCTGAGAGCACGCTCTTCACTGAGATCAATCGAAATATCAAATCTGATATTTATAAAAAGCAAACTCAGCAAAGAAGACAAGACCCGCGACAATCTCCGATGCCTCAAGCCCATGTTGACTATGATCCAACAGTTGATCACTCACAAGGAATCAGGAAAAAGGTTGATCCAATCGACTATCAAGAGAAAGATGTGATCAGAGTTCTGATATCTGCAGGAAGTGTCTGGTATGATGAAGAAAACAACATCACCATAGGTGCTTATCTCATGTCCAACTTAGAAGGCATCATCGATTATGTAAAAGATCCACACTACAGAGCGATACTTCAAGATTATAAAGCGCAAGCAGAACAAGGCTCAACTCCAGACCA
>CALIHL010000151.1 GCA_938022935.1 uncultured Saprospiraceae bacterium | reverse complement strand
GAGTCCAGGTATTTCCGCCATCCATAGTCTTATATATACCTCGACCACTATTCTGACTATTACGTGGATTGCCTTCTCCTGTGCCCACATAGATGATAGACGGGTTCTTTTGATAGATCGCTATAGATCCAATAGAAGCGGCCTGTTCATGTTCAAAAATCGGCTTCCAAGTATGGCCACTATTCTCGGACTTCCAGATGCCACCTGCAGCAGCCCCGATATAGATCACATCTGGATCACTTAATACAACATCTATCGACGTTACTCTCCCACTCATACCAGCTGGACCAATATTGCGCGGTTGCATCCCATGAAAGAGATCCATATCTATAGGTTGAGCTATGACGCTTGAAGCAAATAATACGAATAAGACAAACAAGTATAATGCGGTTCTCATATCGTTGATGATTTATACCGTAAAATAGCGAATGTCTTTAACATCGACTCCTTCTAAAAAACATAACTTAGCTACTAATAAAAAATGACATATATGAAGTCAATGACCTGTAATCAGTTAGGAGGAGCTTGTGACAAGGAGTTTCAAGCAGAGACTTGGGAAGAGATGGCTCAGCTGAGTAAAGAGCATGGCACTGAAATGTTTATGGCTCAAGACAAAGAACATCTCGCAGCGATGGATAAAATGAAAGAGCTTATGAAGTCACCTGATAAGTTGCAGCAATGGTTCGCTGATAAAAAGGCGGAGTTTGAAGCGCTAGCTGATGTCTAAATAAATCTGAAGATTAATACCAACAAAATAATGAACAAGAAAAGACTACTTACATCTATCTTAAGCATCGTAGTCTTAACGATTGCAGCACTTACATTTATATACTTTGCTAATGACCATAAAGAATGCGGAAACACCACTACTCATACTTTGGGTATAGTTAGTCAAAAGCATATTTGTAAAGAGCGATTTAGTTTTTAAAAAAGCCTATAGGATGAGCAAGTACATCATACTTTTTATAATTTTCTTTTCAACTCTATGCACAAGCCAAGAGCGATTCTTTCAAAACCCTAACGGCGATAGACTTTCCTTAGGAAAAGATAAAGTAAGGACTTCATCGATCAGCTATGGAGACATAGATGGTGACGATGACATAGATGTGGTTGTGGCCAATGGTCGCCATTGGCCTGATCAAAACGAGATTTTTCTCAACACCGGCAAAGGTGTCTTTACAGTTTCGTTCCCTCTTGGGTTTTATAAAGCAACGTCATATGCAACGGAGCTCGCGGATCTTGATAATGACGGTGATCTTGATATCGCTGTCGCAAATGATAAAGCTCCCAACAGACTATTCTTTAATGATGGGAAGGGAAACTTCAATGAGATGGGGACATTTGGAGATGACTATTCTAACTCGCGCAATGTCACACTTGGCGATGTCGATCAAGATGGGGATGTTGATCTCATTATCACTAACAGAAGATTTACTAATGAGATCTGTCTCAATGATGGTTCGGGTGTTTTTGAAAAGGTGATCACCTTTGGTTCTGATGATGACAGCACCATAGATGTAGACCTTGTAGACATCAATAAAGACGGTCAGTTAGATCTTGTCTTAGCTAATAGAGATGAACAACAGAACTATGTCTACCTCAACGACAATATGACTTTTGAAAAAAAGATAGCATATGGCACAGGGTCTGACAATACGAGATCTGTAGCAGTTGTTGATATCAATCAAGATAATTGGCCTGATATCATAGCTGCTAACATAGGTGAGCCCAACAGAGTATATCTGGGTAGTCCAGAGTTAGACTTTCAAGAAAGCATAGAGTTTGATACTTCATCTGCTTGGTCGTTTTCTTTAGATGCTGGAGATTTTGATAACGATGGTCTTATAGATATTATAGTTGGAAACTCTGGCGGCCCCAACACCGCTCATAAAAACCTTGGGTCAGGAAAGTTTGAAAAAATCTTATTATCTGATAAAGAGTTTGACACTTACGATATCAAATTGGCAGACCTGAATAACGATGGCTTCTTAGATATCATAGAAGCCAATTCTGATGACTACAACGTCTACTATATCAACAGAAAAAGACGAAAATAAATAATGCATCATAACTATTATTGAGTCAATATTAAAAAGGCCTATACGAATTTGATTTTTAGCATCGTTACTAATTGCGATGCGAAACCTACTGACTCTTTTCACCTTGTCAATATCAACCATTTGCTTCAGCCAGAGCGATACGTTGATTTTTGTGAGTAGTTCAACGATATATTTTGACAATGCAAGCTCTGAGATAAGAGCAGATCAGTCATATAAGTTGGATAGCGTGCTCAGCACAATCAATAAAACTGATAGACCCAAGGTAACCATTCATGCACATACCGATCAAGTAGGTGATACCACTTACAATCAGATGCTTTCAAAAGACAGAGCTAACGCAATAGTTGAATTCCTAAAACTCAACAATGTCAAAGAAGACATCTTAGAAACCAAATTCTTTGGAGAAGACCAATTAGTGAATACTAATAACAACCCAGATAGCCTACAGCAAAATCGACGTGCACAATTAAACATTTATTCAGCTAAGCCTACACTTTGGTTAATTGGTAAGGTTATCGACAAACAGACCGACAGCCCATTGGTAGCAAGAGTTTTTATACACTCTAAACTTTGGAAGAAAGCTGTCAAGAGTGACAGTTCAGGTAGCTTCAAGTTTATTGTACCAAAGGATAAAGTGATAGGTATAAACACGACCCTGCCAGGCTATCTCAACTCAAGCAAGATGGCAAAAACGAGTGAACCATTCTTGAGAAAGCCACTGATTATAAAACTAGAGCGCGGAGATGGTCAATGGTTGGAGGGGCAAATACTCAGTGACTCCGGAGCATATGTTAGCAATGCAAAAGTCCAGATGAACGCTCACATGTGGTCTGACACAGCAATCACTGATTCGTTAGGTGACTTCAGACTATTCATCCCAAAGGAAGGAACTGTAAGTCTGGATGTAATTGCTAAGGATCACCTCATCGCGATGAAGAGTCTTGAAGTGACGACCGCGCTATTTTTAGCGCCCTTGGAGATAAAACTACCTCGTTTAAAAGAAGGAAAGAAATTTGAAATAGAACGTATCTTCTTTATAGGAGGTAGAGATTTTCTTTTGGAAAAATCTTTTAACGTTTTACCACAGCTCCATGCATTCATGGAAATCAACAAAAACACTTGCATCAGGATTGATGGCCATATCAATGGACCGAATGCACCCAAAACAAAGGTACTTGAGCCTGACCACGACTTATCAGTTGCACGTGCTCGCCGTATCTACAGATTCTTACTATCCAAAGGAATAAACAAAGATAGAATGGCTTACAAGGGCCATGGCAACTGGCACATGGTCTATCCAAAGACGAGGTATGAAGATGAAATGCAAAAAAACAGAAGGGTAGAAATTACAATCAAGAATTGCGAAGAGATCGCCATTATGGAAAATGACAGCATCTCTCCGAAGACATCATTATTCACGTTTGTTCCACAAATCTATGACACTTATATCTCTACCCAATCAAACCAACCTAAGCTAAAGAAGTCTAGGCGATTAGATTAATGAGAAACTGCCATTGAGTCCAAGACGTACTCTAACACTTTTGTTTTTTTCGAATCTTAAGTTCTTTATATTTTCTCTAATTTCCGCGTTGCCCTCTTGCTGTTCTATCTTCTAACGGTGGCGCAGGTGTCTTTATACCTGG
>CALIHL010000150.1 GCA_938022935.1 uncultured Saprospiraceae bacterium | reverse complement strand
CTACTCCTATCATTTCCATGGACGGCATTGATTTAATTGATGTAGTGTTATCATCAAAAATAAAACACACTTCGTTGCTTGCAACCACATGGTCATGTGGTTGCATACTTGGTATTACAAAGAAGACTAATGATTGTAGGAATATCATATCTTGACCAGCCTTAGTCTAAGATGACAAGATATTGAAGAAGCTGCAACAATGGTTAGGTATTTGCGTGCTGATATACGTCAGTGCGATTGGGTCAGAGCTGTCCGGCCAAACGCTCACTTTTGATATCGATTCATCCAAGTATGAGATGACAGCTTACACACTGGAGGATGGATTGCCTGATCCCAATGTATCTACTATAGCTCAAGACAAAGATGGCTATATATGGATAGGAACGAAGAGTAGTTTGAGCAGATTTGACGGGCGACGTTTTGTTAACTATAGTAACTTTGATAAAGATCACTTTATACGACGCAACACCATCAACAACATCTCCATAGATGCTAAAGGCCGTCTTATCTTAGCTACTGACGTTGGTATAGAGATACTCGATCCAAAGTCAAATGAAATACAATCCATATTGCCGGTAGGAGATAAAGGTTTGGTTGGTGAGCTTGTACATACTGCATTGATAGATGATAATGAAAGATTGTGGGTCAGTACTGATCGTGGCTATTCTTTTCAATATTCTGATGATTATAAAACCTTTGTATATGGACCATCATTGCTTGCGCCAAATGAGTTTAACCACTATAATCACATAGTTTCTAATCTTGTAGAAGGTGATCAATTCATATATGCTTCAGCTGGGAGTCAAGAAATATGGAAGATCGCTAAAAATACAGGTGCTGTCTCCAATTATAAACCTAAGGACAGCCTCACCTATGAGTCGCCCGCCAGTCCATACGATATAAAATTGGATAACGAAGGTGTCCTATGGGCAGTCTACCTTAACAATGGCCTGTCCTATCTTGATGAAGAAGCAAGCCTTGTCGTCTTTGATCGTAGCTCTAAGTTGAGGACTTCAGAATGGCGTACCGCCATATCAGTGACTCAAAATGGATCTGTCTGGACAGGTGGTATCAATCTATTAACTTTTTATGATAGAACTACTCAAATAGAAGTTGACTTGTCTCATCATCTGAAAGAGATTTATAAAAATTCCAGAGTAAGAATTATCGACGTCTTTGAGGATGTACAAGGCAATATCTGGATTGGTTCTGATAGAGGATTGTTGAAGATCTCTCAAAAGCATTCTGGATTTAAAAATCACTATCAAGGTCAAGCGATATACACGCTTGAAGAAGGAGCAGATAGAAAGATTTTTGTTGGGAAGTTTTATACAGTCGAGATGTATGACCCTTCGTCAGGTATGGTAGAGATCCTGCCGATTAAAAATAACGATGATAAGGGCAGTTCAGACTTTCATATAGATCCAAGTGCTATAACCTATCACGATAGCGTCTTATGGGTAAGAGGATATAGTTCTTATGATTTCAAGTCGAAAGATTATAACGAGGATGAGACTGAGTCTTGGTTTGACTATGTCCATGAGATAGATGACCAAGACAGGCATTGGGTAGGAGGAGTTAACTTGATGGAAGTTCGCGTTGATAAAGAAAGTGAATATAAGAATTATAAAGATCCTGTTGGCGTTTTAGATTTGGAAGACTTAACCGTTTCTGCACTTTGTAAGAATCATGACGGAGGTATATGGGTGGGAACTAACGATGGGCTGTATCTTATAGACTATGCCATAGGAACCAAAGAGTCATACCAGCACGACGACCCTGATCCTAATAGAAGACTAAGTGATGCTGCTATCTACCACATACATCAGACTACTGATGGTGACCTCTGGCTCGCCACAGATGGAGGAGGGCTCACACACGTCAATCGTAAAGAAAGCCTGGTGGCTACCTATTCTACCAAGGATGGTCTGCCTTCTAACTTTTTAAAAGGTGTGCTGTCTCAAGGCGATACGGTCCTATGGATGAGTACTAACAATGGCCTTTCCAGATTTGATATCAGTCAGAAGTCATTTTCTAATTTTGGAATAAATGATGGATTGATCAACTCAGTATATCAGAAATTCTCTTTTTTAAAAACTAAGGATGGTCAGTTTTTCTTTGGAGGTGATAGAGGTTTAGATGCCTTTTATCCTTCAGATCTAACGGCAATTGCGACTCAAGAGGAGTCTCATAATCTTGTGCTCACTAGAGTTGGTTATTATAATGGACTTGATCGAAAAACCATCGATGTAACTGGACAAGTGACTGCTGACCGTATCATCGAGCTAAAACATAATGATCGATCTATCAATATAGAATTCGCACTGATGGACTTGTCACATCCCTATGATCACTTATACAGTTGGAGGATGAGTGGATTTGAGGACTTATGGTCTGCACCATCTTCTGTTAACCAGGTCGGATATAGTCAATTGCCTGCTGGGGATTACAATTTTGAAGTGAAAGCTTCTAACAAATTAGTTACTAAAGATAAGCCTCAGTTAACTATAGCTGTGCATGTAGCAGAAGTATGGTACAAGCAATTATGGTTTCAATTTTTAATGTTGTCTTTTTTGGTAGTTGCTTTATATACGATACCGAGATGGCGGTATCGAGAGAAGCTTAAGAAGCAGGAAGAGTTGGATGCCTTACGTACGAAGATATCTAGTGATCTCCATGATGATGTAGGGTCTATGTTGGCGGGTCTATCGATGCAAGCACAGATATTAGAGTTTAAAGCAAAGAAAGAAGATAAAGAGTCACTCAATCAGATCAGCGAGATATCACGGGATGCCATGGAGACTATGAGAGACACGGTGTGGGCGATCGACTCAAGACAAGACCGGTATATAAACCTAGTAGATCGTATGCGAGACTTCGCTGAGAACAGTTTGTTTCGATCTGACATCAATTATAAAATAGTAACAGAGGGCTTAGATGACACGGATATCATCTTGCCCAATATCAGGCAGCAGCTTTATCTGATATACAAAGAAGCAGTTACCAATATCATAAAGCACGCCAACGCTACTCATGTGGTTATTCAGTTGCTCAAGTCAGATAGTATCCTAATATTGAGTATTAAGGATAATGGTAGTGGCAGAATAAAGAAATTAAGTTCAGGCCAAGGTTTGTCCAATATGAAGATGAGAGCTGAAAGAATCAATGGAACTCTTCAGTTAGTAGACGATGAAGGATTGGAAGTTAGAGTCAAAGTAAACGTAGCTTAAGTGTCAATAGTATATTATAGATTGCGATACGTTAAGAGTACTTCCAGATTACTGGATTCTACTAAATTATGCCGAGTTGCTACAACTACTTGTTTGCTCTTTTTAGTTTCAATAGCAGTTGGTCAGAATGTCGCTTCCCATATCATGAGTTGGGAGATTCATCATGATGGAAGTGAATCTATTCCAGCTTCTAATTGGAGAAGGTTTGATGTAGAGACTTTGCTTCCAGATCAAGATACCTTTTGGTTGCATGTTGAGATTGAAAAAACAAGTTATAGTCAAGCTATTGAGATTCTATTATTACATGGACTACAAGAAGTAGAGCTATTTAAAAAAGAAAGCACTGGGGATATATCTGGCCCCACCATATTAGGTACGTCGATACCGCTGAGTC